>JBICHS010000369.1:0-9823 GCA_043101135.1 Phycisphaeraceae bacterium JB051 | reverse complement strand
GCTGTTGTTTACAAAATGGATTGATTGTACGATTTATGTCAATAATACCTTTGCCTCTGCAATGGCTTTGGTTTATGATATGTGAAAGCTGATCACTTCAATCAAACAAGAAAATAAAACGGGCTTGATGAAGTCCAATTTCCTTGGGAGTATCAGGTTAGGGATCGAGAGATAGATGAGGTCGCTAACGCGGCGAGTGTAACATAGGTCTGATGTGTGAGGACATGTTGGATCCAATCATTTCCGGGGTTGTTACAGGTTCTGGTTGCTTCTGATCGAGCAAGTCCAGAGGGTGCGAGACAACATCATTTCAAATCGTCCCTGAAAAAAGAGATATCCAATACCTGTTGAGTGACAGGTAATTTGGTTAAACGTATTCCGCATGGACTTCAGGAGACAGTCTTGGCGGTATCAGATTCAGTGGAACGGTATTTTTTTGCAGTGTAGATGCTGCGGGGTGACAAACATGAACCTACGTGAATGGATGAATCAGAATTCGGCCGTCGTTACCATCATTGCGGTGGTCCTCTTGTTGGTCTCGCTTGGCGTGATCATTATGACACTGACACCGCAACGTGCAGCACGTGTGGTGGATGTGTATTTCATGGATACGTCTGATGGCGCTCTGTTCATCGACAAGTCCGACCAACTGCCCCCCATCGTTGCTCCCTCGGGCAAAGATGGTGTTCGTGCATTTGTCTTTTCCTGTGGTGACTGTGGTGACGAATCAAGCCGTTTCATCGGCTGGCTTGAAACCTACACCCCCGAAGCCAAAAAGGCCATCGAAACACCGGCTGAAGGCCCCGAAGGTGGCATGGACAACTACGAAGTGGTCGAAAACGGTCACCTTGTCGCTGCTCCAAACAGCAACGGTCAATGGGTGATGGCGAACAGCGAACCGGGCTTTAAGATCATGGACAATGTCCAGACCAACTGTGGTGGCGATGTGGCTCCCAAGCCCTGCTTCCCCGGTCGCGATTGATCTGACAATTCCCAATACGAAATTCACAAACCGTCATCCACATGGGTGACGGTTTTTTATATGATGTGAGATTGAAACGAATTGCCCGTTTGTGGGTATGTCTGAATGACGACGCCACAGTCAATGCATGCTCAATCACATAACCTCCAACACCTCCCTGCCGACTTCTCATGAAACACATTGCCCGATCGCTGATCTCATTTGCCCTGGTCTTACTCGTATCCATCGTCACCGGCTGCGCCAGCACGCCCAAACATTTCGATGATCCAGTTGCCGTGATGCTCAAAAAAGATGAGTCGGTTGGTGTACGTCTCAAAGCTGCCAAACAAGCCCAACTGGAAACACCCAGCAGTGACCGTCGACTGGCGGCCTTGCAGACACTTGTCTGGGAATGGGGACACCCCCAGGAACTGCGTCACTACGCCATCGACCAATTGATCGAACACGACGAAGAGGCTTTCCGCCAACAGATGCACCGTCGAATCGTGCAAGTCAAAAACTGGGGCACCATTGAGTACCTGTTCAAAATTGCCAAAGAGCGCAACTGGGGTGACAGCTTCACCCCCACCGTGGTTCGCCAATATGCTCGCCCGGTTCATGGCATGAAAGAGGAAGACCGCCCTGAACGTGAAGTGCTCAAGCAGATGCACCCGGATAAACCCATCGAAGAAATCGTCTTTGAGGTCTTCGTCAGTGCAGGCAAGGAACAGAAGATCATCAGCCAGGCCGACGCATGGGATCTGCTGGGTCGCATCAGTACCAAAGAGCAGATGCTCGATTATCTCAAACGTGCTCCCGGTGATACGGCGATGGTCATTGATCTTAAAGCCGCTGCCCAGGACCTCAACGTCACCGCGTTTAACAAGGAAGGCAGTCTCTGGCTTTCCTATCTGCGCAAGCCGGAAATGCATGCCCATTGGCAACAATTAACCGAAGTGGTTGCGACACTCAGTGATGAACAGAAAAAGGATTTGAAGCTGCGTCACCTGGCTCCCCTGCTTGCAGCAACGGCCCAGCAGCGCAGCCAATCGCGCATGGAGCTCATCAGCAGCATCAATGCTTACGTCAACAGCCAGGAGCACTATCTCAAAGGTGCGACCTATGACGGCGGCTCGGCGGATCACCCGCAGGAGTTTTCCAACTGGGTCGACAAACTCACCTGGCCGGACCTGCTGACGATCAACCAGATCATCACTGCACTGCAGTCCCACATGGTCACCAGCAACCTCTTCACCTGGGCCGATGCCGACAAGCAAGACACCAGCACGGAGTATGGCGGGACAATTCGCAAAGACGATGGCGTCTACGAAGCCAAGCTTTTCAAGCCGCGCATCCGACGACATGATCGCAAGTTCTACCCAACCCCGCGTATGTACGATGACTTGTACACCGCATTGGCGCACTACCATTTTCATGCTCAGGAATATCACAACGAAAACTACGCGGGCCCGGGCCTGGGTGATCTGAAATTTGCCCAGCAGAATCAATTCAGTTGCCTGAGCTTCACGTTCATCGACGAGAACAACATCAACGTGGACTACTACCAGGAAGGCAAAATTGTCGTCGACCTGGGCACCATCGTGCGTTAACACACAGGTGATTGATCTCCGCCAATAAGCATGAATCAAGATGTGAACTCACCACGGGATATCGTCTTCGTCTTCGTCATCGTCGGCTAGATCACCATCCATTGGCTCGTCGTCGTCGATCCACATCTTCTCACCATTTTCATCGACGTAGTCCGGGTCGACTGGGAAGATATCAAAGCCAAAACCTTTACCATCACAGCCAGGCATGCCACAGCACCAAAAGCCTGCGGGATTGCCCTGCATGTCACGTTCAACACGCCATTGCATCAGGTAGCTTTCGTACTCCTGATGACAGTGAATACAGTGCACGAGAATTGGGATCGCAGGCGGCTTGAAACAATCCGCATCAGGATTCAACCCGTCATCGAGATTGCTCTGCGCGTCTTCATCCATCGGTTGATCATTTGAATCCGTCGACATCACATTAGCATGCCAAGAACGCTTGACGATGGCAAGTCTTATTACATTGAAGCCGCAAATGATTGTCCTGATAGCGGGATGCACATGTTCCAACTCTTTTGGAGCTTGGCATGGTTGGCCGACTGGTTGTCAGGCATCGTGCCGGTGGCCGCAAAAAGATGCGTCGGCTTGCCATTCTCAATGAGCAATTGCGGGCGTTCGAGGAAAGCCTGCTCAGTAGTGTTGCCATCATCCCAGGTCACGGTGCGCGAATAGGCCAGCGGACTCTCAGCGAGTTGCCAATTGATGCCGTCATCGGAAAGCGCGTGTACACCGGCTTTGGGTTCCCCGCAGATGCCCCCTGCCATGTCCTTGAAAATCATTTCGTATCGCTGCCCGTTATGCCAGGCAAAGGCGTCTTCGATATGATCGTTGGTCGAATCAAACCGGAAGATTGGCTCATCAAGTAATCGCTCATATGGGCCTTCGACTTGATCGGCTTTGGCAACACCGTAACGCAGCAAGTCCTGCGAGAAGCCGACTGCTTTGTAGTACAACATCACCGAACCATCAGGCAGAATCACTGCTGAGGGGTTGGTGTTCATCCAGCCGTCCCATTTACCCGGGCGCGGTTCGAGTAACGGTGCATCGCAACGCTTCCAGGGACCATCGGGCGAATCAGCAATCGCAACACCAACGCGTTGATTGGACCGTGCTTTCTCCCACGCCAGTTCTTGTGAAGCAGGTGTCTGTGGTGTGGGTAACGGTTCGTCGTAGGTCGTGCCAGTGTAGAAGAGAATGTAGCGACCATCAGGATGCCGCTGAATCGTCGGGTTATGCGTCATCCGCCCATCCCAATGTTGCGAACCACGTGGGGGTAAGGCAACATCCGCAAAAACATACGGGCCTTGAGGTGTATCCGATACCGCGTGAACCACTTGGGAGTTGGTCACCCAATGCGGTGCAAACGACAATTGCTCTGACCAGCGTGAAGCAAACATGTGATACTTGCCATCGTCGGACTTCACAACGGACCCGCACCAGATCCAATAGCCATCCATAGCAAATCCGCCACCTTTGACTGCTGGCAACAACCGATCCTTAAACGCTTGCGACATCGCTATGACTCCTGATGAATGCGAGAACTGTGCGATAATCATACCGATTCGATCACACTTTGCCTGTATCTGATCCCGACAGTGTTGCATCCATTGGCGTGATTGTCACCTGCCGTCGGTCACCTGGTAAACCAGCGTCTGCCCGATGGGCGTTCCGGGAGCCAGCGGGTTTCCAAACAAGTCGAAATACTGCATCCCCTGTTTGTCAGGCAAGGTGTAAGCCACATCACTGCCGGGCGTGATGGACAGCACGGTCACGTTCCCGCGTGGCCCGGCAAACGCCCATGCATGAAGTCCGTTAGTTGGGCTTTTGTGTTGCTTGAAAGTCGCGTCTTCCAGGAACCAGGCCATCGCGCTGACAGCTGCTGCACATGGATGTAGCGCCCCTTCTTCAGTCACCAACACCTGCCATGTATTGGCTTGACCGAAGTAAGCATGCGTGTGCATGGAATAAAGAAAGAACCGTTGAACACCGGCGGTTAACATCGACAAGCAATACCGGCTCAAACTATCTGCCGTCTGCATGACATCTTCACGTTCGGCATCAGGCAATGTCACGCGATAAAGCCCGTTGGCAATCTGTCCCGACACCGGTGAACCTTCGGTCATCCATGCGGGGTAAGGCAGCGTGTGATTGGGGAAAAGTTGGACCTGATCATTCAAACCACGATGAACCACATCACCGGGATAGCCTGCATAACTCTGTGTGTAATGATGGTAAGCAAAGCTGTCCGCAAATGCGGCTGCGCCGTTCTCGACCATGCCCCTGGTCCAGGCTTGACCCACTTCACCAAAAATCGAGTTCGTGCCTGTGACATGTGCCTCAGGTTTGACTTGCTTGACTGCGTTGTAAACGATCTTCTGAAAAGCAGCATATTGCTTGACTTCATCGTCCGCCTGGATGTATCCATCGGTTCCCTGCTTTGATGGGTCATATCCGACAGCCCACCAAGTCCCCCACGGTTCGTTCCAGATATCCCATGCGTCAATGAGTTTGTCATAGCGTTTGACGACGACTTTCACATAGTCATTTGCAAACTGCTCAAAGTCTTTTGGCATGTAGTATCGATCGAAGTAACCATTGACATCAAAGCCGGGGTACAGGCTTGCCCATTTGGGCGCGGTGGAAAGCAGGCCGAGAATCTTCATGCCAAACTGTCGATAGCGTTTGAGTTCTTTGTCATAAAACTGCCATTGCCCGGGTTTGGGTTCGAGGTGATACCACCCGATGTACTGCGTGCCAGCATCATGCAAACGAGTCCAGTTAATGCCCACGGCTTTGGCCATTTGAATGTGTCTACGGGTTGAGAGTGTGTGCGTTCCGAATGCTGAATCTGGCGCATCCATCATCCAGTAATGCGGGCGACGCAGGCGATGCATCACCAATTCGCTTGCTGTGCTCATTGGCTTGCCATGCTCATCGGTGATCGTTGCCAGCACATGGATTGAACCGTAGGGTTGTTTTTCAAAAACGTTGTAGTTGACGTTGCCGCTCCAATGGTTTGTGTCCTGAAGTTTGATTTGCTGTTGCTTTTGCCTTCCGTAAACATTGGTAAATTGCAGGTTCAAAAAAGCAGATTGGTTTTCGGGCACACCGGTGCAGACATAGCGGAACGTCGCAGGCTCGTTATCAAAATGCGTATTGGTGAACGATGCGATTTGCCCATCCCCTGCTGCCAAAGCGATCTCTGCGGGGAGTTGAGATTGGTAGGGTTTTGCATCATTGCCACTATGAACCATCAGCCTGTCGATACGCAGATCGCCTTTGCCTTGAAATGTCAGGCAGGTGGGATGCGCCGGATCATGGCGTGGCTTGAACTTGATAACCAGTCGCTGCCACCCCATGGATGAGTCGATGGCAATTTCGCGGTTCGCCAGATAGTAACTGCCACTGTTGGCAGAAAACTGAATGCGCCCATTGCCTTTGACGTAGACACTTGCAACATGGTTGAGCCAATGCCGGTCGATTGTCATGGGTTCACCGCGGAGAAAGATGCGTTTTTCTTCTGAGACCAGACGCATGACATCCCAACCGCTCGGGCTTGTCGGGTCACTGACATGACTGATCTGCACATCGTCCGCATCATCCAATTCACGATGCAATGCCCAGCCGGTTTGTATGCCTAACGGCAATCGTGATTGGCGTAACAGATTCACAGGCCCGGGGCCGGGATACTTTGCTTTGGCTTGTTCGAGGATTTGCTGCGGCGTGTAGGCAACGAGCTTGACATGTTTGATGTCAACCTGCGCGGGCGAGCCAGTGATATTCAGCCAAAGCCCAATATCCTGCGATTTCAGGGGTTTGGTCAACTTGAAACGCCATTGACAGCTTTGCCAATGGCCATTGAGAACCTGCCTTGTGCTCCAGAAAAATTCGTAAGGCGCGCCGCTTCGTCGGATCCCCATTTCAAGGAACTGATTGCCGCGAGCAAGCAAGGTCAATTCATAAACCATCTCTCCCCCCGCCAAGTCCGGCAGGTTGTGTCGCAATTGTATGCGCTGCGGTTGTGGGGTTGGGATATTGATCCGCCAGAACGTGCTGTTATCCTGCGTGACTTTGCGGCTTTGATAACTCACCGGCGCCCAGCTGGAATTATCCTGCCAACCTTGCGGGAACACACCGGTAATGCGACCTTGATCATTTTGGGTCTTGATGTTCACGGGTTGACCAAATGGACTCGTGGTCAGGTCACTATCCAAAACCACCTTATTTTCCTGCGCATCAGCAGTTGTCAAAACATGACTGCCAAAAACAAACCAGGATAAGAACAACAGGTAAAACGTATGACGCATGAAACACCGGCTTTCAATTGATGGCAGTGGACAATGGACTTGTCATAGTGATAACAAGCCGCTGCGTTCATCGCAATGATCGCGAACAGATCGAATCTGAACAAAAAAACAGGCGACACTCAAAATGAGCATCGCCTGTTGTTGTTTCATGCTTATGAGCAAGCTTATTCAAACGGCACGATGAACGGATATGTCCCGCCGCCAGCTCCACCGTTTAAGTCGTAGGCAGCCTGCGAACTCAAAGCCACAGCGTGGCCATCAGCAAAGCCGTAGTTGGCACCACCATCATGCTTTTCTTCCTGAATGAAGCCGAAATGTCGGTAATAGTAACTTCGCGCATTTTCTGAGTTGGTCGAATCACTGTCAGCAAACATGGTGGTCTTGGTGGGCGTGGTGATCTGATCGACACGAACCCATTTGTAATCAGCGATACCGCCATGCGTGCCATGCAGCCAACCGAAGTGCATGTTGTAAGCGAGCATGTCGGGACGAAAAGCATTGTTCTTACCGTTGCTATTGGTCGCCGTTGACGGGCAGTTGTTCCACTTTTTGTCCCAGTAGCTGCTTTCGTTTGGCATCCCGGCATTCGTGTCAGGCAAGTAATTGTGATTCACCCACGTACGAACCCAACTGCGAGAAGAGCTCATGTCGAAGTTGACCCAGGTCTGCTTGTGATCCTGAGCATAGGTGTAGTTCACAAAGACAAGCGTCTTAAGCCGTGTGAGACATTCGGCACGTCGCGCCGCTTCACGCGCTTTACCCAATGCAGGCAACAGAATCGAAATCAGCAATGCGATGATGGATATCACAACCAACAGCTCGATGAGTGTGAATGCATGGGTCTGGTGCGTGTTTCTCTTCATAGATAAACTCCTGTGGACTGCTGAGTCAGTTAACTCAGCCAAACTCTCCGGGCTTTATTTCTCTTAAACCGGCATACTGTTTTAGTTATCAAACGGTTTCATGAATTCCTTGGGATCGGGTGCTGCAAAAAGATTGCTGGCCGTTGCTGCATCCACGGCTTGAGCGTGGCCATCGGCAAAGCCATAATTACCTGCTCCGTTGTGCTTGGTCATTTGCACCCATGTTGCGCCGCGGTAATAGTGTGCGCGGACGGTGTTGCCCCCATCGGTGTTGTAGGCGTTGCCATCTGCAAACATGGCTGTTTTACCGGGCCGGACGACCTGATCGACTCGGACCCACTTGTAGTCTTTGAGATATGCTGGGTTGCCATGCAGCCAACCGAAATACTCGTTGTAAGCCAGCATGTCCGGCGCCCCATCACTGTTCTTGCCGTTGGCATTGGTGGAATGTGACGGGCAGACGTTCCATTTGAAATGCCAATAGGTTGATTGCGAAGGCATCCCGGCGTTGGCGTCGGGCATGTATCTGCGGTCCACCCAAGTACGAACCCAACTGCGCGCCGAGCCCATGTCGTAGTTGACCCAGGTCTGCTTGTGATCCTGAGCATAGGTGTAGTTCACGAAGACCAACGTCTTGATCCGTGCCAGACATTCAGCACGCCTGGCTGCTTCACGCGCCTGCCCTAAAGCCGGGAGCAGGATCGAGATTAACATCGCGATGATGGAAATCACGACCAATAATTCGATGAGTGTGAATGCATGTTTTCGTGCCATGACAATGTCTCCAACATTTAACATGAAATACGTCGCTTGCCACTGCCCCGGTAAACGCTCGATACCTTTCAAAAAAACTACTTTTTGCAATGTCTGTGTGGACAGACTGCCTGTGCTCAAGCCTTAGCAGGCCCGACACTTTCGCGCATGACAATCACAGGATTGACGTGCACTTCGTTTTGTTCAACCGTTTTGCCATCGACGAGTTGAACCAGCATGTCCAACGCCGTTTTCATGATGGTGTGATAATCATTTTCAATCGTTGCAAATGCCGGGCATGTATCCATGGCTGCGGTGCTCACCCCCACCGCCATGATGCTGATATCCTCAGGGACGCGCAAGCCCATGGTTAATGTCTGAACCAATGTGTTACGTGCCACGCCGATCCCGTTACCAATAAAGGCGGTGGGATGATTGGGTTGCTTGAGCAGGTGCTCGACCCATTGACGTTGATTCCTGGCATTCTCGATTTGTGAGACATGTGGCAATGAGCCAAATCGTCCGATCCAAGATTCATCAACTGACAAACCAAGATTGGACATGCCGGTTAAATAGCCCATGCGCCCGATTTCATGTTGACGGTAGTGGTACGGACCACCACCGTAAGCAATACGCCGATGCCCCATGTCGTAGAGTTGTTTGACGGCCTGGCTCAAACCAATGTTGATATCCGAAAGCACGGCGTAGGGGCCGGGTTCATCAACACTGACCCATTTGTAGTGTGGCTGCTCAAGCAACCATTTACGCAATTGCGCATCAATAAAACCACCGAGCAACATACCATCAACCAACGAACCAGCCAGCTGATGCGGTGGCTCAAAGCCGTCGGGATTCTGATGGAAAAACTCAACGTTGTATCGGCGCTGACGATGCTGACAGGCATGCAGGAAATATGTGAGGATGCAGTTACTGCTTGCCGAGTGCGCCAAAACTTCCGGCCCACCAGGTTCAAGAATCAGTCCAATGTAACCCGTCCGTCCTGAGCGTAGCATCTGGGCTGCTGCCTTGGGTTGATAACCAAGCTCGGCTGCTGCCTCGCGAATCCGCTGCTGCTGCTTGGGACTCACCCCGGGGCGACCGCGCAAGGCCAGAGAGACAGCCGTGTGCGAAAGCCCGACCTTTTTTGCCACATCCATCACGGTGGGTTTGCGTGGCGTATCCAAGGTCGCAGAGCTAGTCGGATTTGAAGCAGATTGCGTCAAAGTGAATCTCCATCTCTTTCATTAACTTTCACGTGAAACATTCTAGACGCGTAATTTTACATAATCCATCACAAGGCCGTTGCAAAACAAAAAATCCGACCCA
>JBICHS010000368.1:0-2836 GCA_043101135.1 Phycisphaeraceae bacterium JB051 | reverse complement strand
CGTCATAAACCATGATGCCGCCCAAAATCGGTAGAATGGCTCCTGGGTGAAGGTTTGAAGCTTCAGTTTCATAAACGATATAACGCCCATCGCCACTGATATCGGGGTACCAACTGATGTCATTTCCCGGCACGCCATCATTGGTCATCGACACAAGAGTCGTGTGAGACCCACCAAAAGAAAAACCATCATTTTCGACCAACTGATAATTCACTGGTGTCTGCTGTGAAACCGTGTACGTCCCGGGCAGCAAGTTGGTGAAGCTGTATTCTCCAAGGTCTGATGAGACAGCCCACATTTCCCCTTCGCCGGCATCCCATTGCTCGTTGGCATTGGTGTCGGTCCAATCCAGCAGGCCGTTGGCATCTTCATCAAGGAAGACGGTGATACCGGGGAGGACTTGATCGTTGGCATCGTGGATGTCGTCACCGTTAAGGTCCTGCCACGTTGTGCCGGAGATGGACGCGGGTTGATAGAGTCCGACGTCAACCGTGTCGATTTGTTCATCGATACCCAGTGAGATGGCGGATGACTTGGCGAAGACGGTTTGACTGCTGGAGGATGTTATTGCAATTCCTGCGACGGTACTCTGGTCACCAGATTGATCGAAACTATCCAGCGAGATGATGATGTCACCGGAACCTTCGATGGTGTAGTTGTAAGTGCCAACAGGCGTAAAGCCGTAATCTTCAGGCGCTACGACTTCGACGTGATATTCACCAGTGACAAGGTTATTGAAAAGATAGTTGCCATCAGCATCCGTCGTGGTGGTTGCCATTACAGTGAACGGGTCCGAATAGAGTTTGACGGTGACACCTGCCATACCCGGCTCGTTTTCGTCCTGCACGTTATCTGCATTCAGATCAAGCCAGATGCGATCACCGATGCTTGAAGCGCCGCCGACCATGACGGCGGTTTGCTCGGTGATGGTGGTGACATCATCGGTGACAGCCAACTTGATCGTGTGCGCGGTATTGGCAGCCAAGCCGGCAGCATTAAATACTGGGGTCGCCCCCACTTCATCGCCATACAACGCATCCGCCCCGGTTTCACCGAAGATGCCATCACCGTCGAGATCCCATGCGTAGGTCAAGGAGTCGGAACTGACGTCGGTTGCGTTGCCATTGAGTTGGACGGTTAAACCGTATCCCACAGCATAGGCATTACCGGGGTCGACCACTGGCGCGACGTTATTGATCGTCAACGTGCCGGTGTCGTGCGTAATGCCTGAAACATCGGTGACCTGGACGCGAATGGTTGACGTCGAGCCATCGGTTGGCAGGCCCAGATTCTGTACCTCTTCCCAGGTCAAGGTCGGCTGAGTGCCATAGGCATCATCGTATTGCCCGTCTTCATCCAAGTCCCACGCGTATTGGGCTTGAGCGTCGTAGGTTTGGGTTGCAGAGGCATCAAGCGAGAGTGATTCACCTTCGTTGATGGTGTAGAAACCACTATGTGCCGTGGTTCTTAAAACCAAACCGGCATCGATGTGATGTATCTGCTGCGTGGAGCTTAAGGAGAACATCGAGGTGACACCATATTGCCGATCAGCATCACTGTCGACATTGGTGTCATCGCCCTGCTGAGCCCAGGTAAAAGCGTATTCTCCATCGGTGACAAACTGAACCTGATAATCACCGGGCAATTGATTGACAAACTGATACTGCCCATCGGTATTGGTGACGGTTGAGTCAACCACGAGACCTTGATCATCAAGCAGGTTGACGGTTTGGCCTGCAACGGCAGGTTCATTTTGATCTTGAATACCGTCAGCGTTCAGATCATCCCAGACGGTGCCGTCGATGGCTGCAAGTTCGACTAAACCAAAGCCAATATTCTCAACAAACTGGCCTTCTTCAATCGTGAAGTAATACGTTAAAGTTTGCGGATCAATGTCATTGTCAATTGAAGAATCATCACCGGTATTCAGGAAAGTAAAGCCGTATCGATCCAGACCGCTACGTGCTTCGGTCGTTATAACGTAATCACCGCCAGTAAGGTGAAGAATACCTTGTGTACCAACATTTGGAGAACCGATATTAAAAAATCGACTATAGGTCCCATCGACTTTTTCAAGCAACATTGGCACATTATCCACGCCATACTCGCCTTGATCGTAAAGCCCATTGGCATTTACATCGATCCACACACGGAACGAAAAACCACCAGCAGGCTGCTGTCCAAAATCAATATGTTCAAAATTTTGACCGGAAGTTATATTCAGAAGATCGCTAAAGCTATAACCATCAGCCAGCAACGAAGTATCACTATCAACATCGTCATATGCATTATCGCCATAATTGGGAAGACAGGCATCTTGTCCGGCGTGGTAAAACTTGACGTAGTATGAACCGGGTGTGATATCTTCGAACAGATATGAGCCATCAGCAGCACTGACTGTTGTTGCCAGCAACTGCGATGCTTGGTCATACAACTCAACCGTCGTCCCTTCGATCAACCAGTCATCATCATCACGCAACTGGGTGTGATTTCGATCTTCCCACACGACACCTGAGATACTGCCCAGTTGATAAAGTCCTGCGGAGATACCCGTCAGAACTTGCGGGGAACTGACATCATACACGCTGGTCAGCCCGGTGTCTGGATCGACATCGCTGTCGAGGGTGTCATCATCACCGACATTCTGTGTTGAGAACAGGTAGTCATCGGGCAGGACAACTTCAAGTTGATACTGCCCAAGTGAAACATCATTGAAGGTATAGTCACCATTGCTATCGGTTTGCGTGGTTGCAATCACATTGCTTTGATCATCAAGCAGGTTGACGGTGACGTCAGCAAGACCGAGTTCGCCATCGTCCTGCAAGCCGTTGGCATT
>JBICHS010000367.1:0-4222 GCA_043101135.1 Phycisphaeraceae bacterium JB051 | reverse complement strand
CGTATATGAGCTTGCCAATCTCAGCCCGCAGTCCGGCCAACCCTATGTTGGTACCGGCGCTTTTGCTCACAAGGGCGGTATGCATGTTCATGCTGTCCAGCGCGTGGCACACAGCTACGAACACGTGAGCCCCGAATCGGTAGGCAATACCCGCCGTATCCTTGTCAGTGAACTCTCCGGTGCAAGCAACATCGCTGCGACGTTGGGTGAGAAATTCAACATCGCGGACAACCGTGAAATGCAACGCAAGGTGCTTGAGAAAATCCAGGACCTCGAACATCAGGGCTACCAATTCGAAGCTGCTGAAGCCAGCTTTGAACTGCTGCTTCATGAAGTGATGGGCACCAAAAAATCCTTCTGGGAAATGGATCACTATCGCTGCGTCATACTCAAACGTGACAGTGAACCCACCACCACTGAAGGCATCGTCAAGATGACTGTCAATGGTCAAGTTGAACATCACGTGGCTGAAGGGGACGGCCCGGTTAACGCCCTGGACGGTGCTTTGCGTAAGAGCCTTGTCCCGCATTACCCACAGATCAAGAATGTCCACCTGGATGACTACAAAGTCCGCGTGGTCAACCCCACTGCGGAGTCTGCAGCCAAGGTGCGCGTCATCATCAGTTTCCGCACGGAAGTCAATGGCAAGCGTCGCATGATCAACACCATTGGTGTCAACGAAAATATCGTGGACGCTTCATGGGAAGCCATCACTGCCGCGCTAACCTACCATTTGATGGAAACCGCCTGATCACGTTACACTGTTATTTCCCTTTTTCGCAGACGTTTGCTTTGGTAGCATCGTGGAGAATTAACATGCGCTCAATGCGTTTAACGTTCGCTTTATGTCTGATTTTGTTGACAACCTTTAGCCAGTCGGCCTTCAGCAAAACAATCTTCATTGATGGCCCGGTTAAAGACATGCAAGGCTATATCCTCACCGAGCAGGATAAAGAACTTAAAGTCGAAACGCGTCCTACCGGCTCGATCGCATTCTGGATCAAGACCGACAAAACCTATGGCGGATCAGCTGATTTTCCCAACGTGCGAATCCCGATCATCTCGGTTGAGGGGCTGTATGAAATCCGTATGCAAGCTGCCAACGGTCGGGTCATGCTCATCTGGCAGTGGGATAAAAAAGTGCGTGGCGTCGACAACCTCAACATTCAAATCCCAAGCCTGCCCGGGCCTGCGTGGTACCACGTGGCCTATCGCTGGGATGCTGCACAGGGCATCTTCACCGGTTATCTCAACGGCACACCGCTGCGACTGGAAGGCACCAAGCTTGATCCGTGGCGTATGAGCTATGCAAGATCTCTGACCCTTCATCAGTCACCCCTTGCCTATGCAGATACGTATAACTCAACCGAATGTGATTCTGCCGAGCAACTGCTTAAAGATATGCCTGAAAAATACCGCGGGAATCTGGCTGAAAACCTGGGGGGCAAGTTCAAGCCCACCGTCGATATCGCCAGCCGCAAGGGACATGAGCTTTACAGCTTTGCCATGACCAAACCCGCGGACACCAAAGGCTGGATCATGGAAGGTCCGGGCAAGGTCAGCTATGACGAAGACGGTATGACCATGGTCTCAACCGCAGCCAATGACGAAACCGAAATCAACGGGCATATCGTCTATTGGATGCCTCATGATCTACCCGAGAATTTTGTCGCGCAATGGACCATGCAACCGATCTCCGAAGCTGGTCTTTGTATCACATTCTTTGCAGCCAAGGGTGTCAACGGCAAGGATATTTTTGATCCAACAATCAAGAAGCGTGAGGGCGTTTTCAGGCAGTACATTCAAAGTGATATCAACTGTTATCACTTCTCCTACTATGCCAACACACCTTTTAACCCCGGCCGTATCACCACCAACCTCCGCAAGAACTCCGGTTTTTACCTGGTCTCCAACGGCGCGCCCGGCATCACCCCCGGCAGTACCAAACCCCATCAAGTCATGATGATGAAAGACGGTGGGCACATCGTGGTCAATGTCGATGGCAAGACCATCCTCGACTTCACTGATGACGGTAAAGCTTACGGCCCCATTCACGGCGGTGGGAAAATCGGTTTACGCCAGATGCGATGGATGCAGGCCAAATACCGCGATCTGAAAATCTTTGAGCTCAAATAATGGCCACCCCACAAGTTAAATCTCACCCATTAAAACCGGTGATTTGATCGAGTTTCATCGCACATTCGTAGATGTTGCTGAAACCGGCTTTGTTGCCATGGATGGTTTTGGACTTTGAACCCAAACTGCCAAGCAAGGTTCGACGAAGTTTGGTTTTTCGGTCATGGCGTTTGATCTTGGCAATACGCGATTTGACCTGACTGCGAATCGCCTGCTGCATGGCAGGATCAAGCTGATCGATGGATTGGTTGATGGAAGCAAGGTCTTCGCGAACATCCATGCCATTGAGTTGGTAGTGTTCCATGTCGAACAGACACCCGGTCCAGTAGTTGGTCCAGTTCAATTGGTAATCCGCAAAGAACTGCGGTTGATGTTTCTGCCCCCAAAGCAGTGTTTCAGCAACAAGATTGACCAGCGTGGTAATCTTGCAGGGGGTCAACTCGTTGACCGGCTTTTTGAATTCCATCTCAAACTTTTTGGCAGCTTCACCACGGGTCGTTGAAAACGTCGCACCAATGCTATCGGGGCTCACACCAGCCAGAGACATCGGGCTGTCCAGATAATGATAGGTGTCCAAACGTTGGAGCATACACAAGGACGCACCGACATCCGGAGCAGGGGGCATGAAGAACACGCGACCTTCATCAAGGACACTCTGGATCAACGATCGCTTGCAAAAACAGTTAAAGAGCATGGGCGAATGCTTGAGATAACTGCATGATTCAAACCATGCCCTGAGATTTTCCTTCGCGGGTTTTTCTTCGAGTTTGCCTGTGTATTTGTGCACACGAATGGTATTGCCAACTTCTTTTCCCTGCCATGAGGGATAGATGTAGGACGTCCGATGCCAGAGGATCATCTGGGCGTCAGATTGTTCAAAGGCTTTTAACGCACGTTCACATGCGTGAGGCGCCAGTGCATCATCATCACAAAGCAACGTGACATATTCACCTTTGACATGCTTCAAAGCCCACTCCCAGTGATAGGGAGCAGCAAGTGTTTTGCCGGTGTTGACATAGCGGACCCGCTGATCGTCAATGGACTGAAGCAGCTGCTCTGTATCATCCGTAGAGTCATTGTTTGAGATGACAACTTCAAAGTCGTCACAGGTCTGCGCCAACGCTGAAGCAATGGCATGCTTGAGCATATGTGCCCGATTCCGCGTTGGGATTAACAATGAAAACTTTGGCCCGTTCTGACTCATTTTCGTATCCATCTATAAACACTGTGTTCCGTCTTTCATGACCACTCATCCATCACGGATAGAACAACCCGTTTACTTCTTAACAATTGAATTGATTGTACGCATGATACCCTCATGCAGGTTCACATCACATGCCCATTGCAGCCAGTTCTTTGCCTTTTGTGTGTCCGCATAGACTGATCTATTTTGTATTGGCTTATGGGAAATTGATGAGCTGATTAATTCCAGCTTGTTTAGCTGTCTGCCGACCTCCTTCATGACTTCATGCAGGGAGATTGCCTTGCCTGAGCCCAGATTGACGATGCCGTTTTGAGGGTGATTCAGCAGTTGAATGAGGCCACGAGCGACATCACTGACATAAATCATGTCACGTTGGAGTTGGGGATTCTGGCAGATGGCAGGTTTGTTTGAGGTAAGTTTCAGAATGGTCGATGTGACAAGTTTTTCTAATGGCTCCCCGGGTCCGTATACCCAGAAGGGTCTTGCCCATCCCCATGAAACAGGCCGTTTTTCAAGATCAGCCAGGAGTTTACTTTTGTAGTATGCATAGGCTGAGTCATCTGAAAGAGGCGTTGAATCTTCATGACAAATCCCCTCCTGCCAATCGTATTCCGCACAGGTCCCGCAGACGACGACCCGTTTGCCATCTTGCTTAATGAATGCATCAAGCAATCGACAACTTGCGCGATACCAGGCTTCATTGGCATCGGACTGCCAACAGGCTCCGTGGGTGACATCCCAAGCAAGGTGCAATAAATGCGTGGGGCGAATGGCATCAATGAGATTCGCTGGATCATCGTTGAGCAGATCACAGGTATGCCATGTGACATTGGCAGTGTTTTGTAACGGGTGACGACTCAGCGCATGGATCGTGATGTCAGC
>JBICHS010000366.1:0-6011 GCA_043101135.1 Phycisphaeraceae bacterium JB051 | reverse complement strand
TCCTGCTCATCGCGACGGCGATCATGATTTGTCTTCGCCCGTTTGGGCAAAACATGCGCACCGGCAAAAGCGTGGTCCTCAAATCGGTATGTTGCTATGGCATCTGTGTACCACTGGCTTTTCTCACGCAACAGACCGACGTCTCGTTGACGGTGATCATCAAAGCATGTCTGCTGGCAAGCTCTCTCATGTGGCTTTACCTTGGCCTTGTGATGCGACCGGCCTATAAACGCGATCAAGAAAAATGTCAGCGTTATGGTGTTGTTGGCAATCTTGCGTTAATCGCTGTGCTGCTGATACTCAGCGTGACGGCGATGGACATCCTTGCCATGACCATCCCGCGCAGTGTGCTCTATGCGGAGAGCACGCGGAGTTACATTTTCAAACCACTTGCCCAAACGCATGAAGACAAAGCCCGCCAGGAACAGCAGCGTGAACTGCAGCAGGTGATCGAGAAGCAAAGCCAACTCTTTTCACGTATCACTGAGCAGGCTCAACAATCCCGTCAATGGTTCTACCAGGTCACCGGCATTGACAAAATCGTCAAACAAGTTGGAGCGTTGCAGGAGATCCTTGCATTAAGTCATGCCCAACGTGCTCTGATCATCAATCAATCCCACGAACTCACCGAGCTGACGCATCATCCATTGATCCTGCAAATCGTCAATGATGAACAACTCGTCAAGCTGATCACCCAGGCTGGTGAAGGTCACATGCAAGCTGTCTGGCAACTTCAACGCCACCCCACCATCACCGACCTGGTTAATGACAAACAGCTGCATGACAAAATGCTCAAGCTCGATTTAGACCGCATTCTCAAGGCGCATCGCGAAAGTCAATGGGAGAAGCAAAACCTCCTGCCGGTGATGTGGTACAGCACGGTTCTGCAATCACCGGACGAACTGGCAACAGCATTGCAAACCCCCACCGGCTGGCAAAAGTCCGGCCCGAGTCTGCGTTGGGATAGGACAGTGAACCATGCAGCCATCACCGCTGAGCTTCACGCCAAATCACAAACCCGCATCACCGTGCAATGTGAGACGGGCGCGACAGTCAAAGCCTATGTCGATGAGCAACCTATTTCAGTCAAAGTTTATGGTGATGGCAAAACGCATCAACTCACGCTCACATCACAGGGCAAACCCATCGCACTGTGTCTGCAACTTGATTGGCCAACCCGCAACACCCCGCGAGCCTGCGACATTGAGGTGACCACAAAGTGAAAGAAAAAACCCACGCCACTTTCGCAGCGCGGGTTGGTTGAGTTAGATGAAGTTTAATCGATCTCCTGCGTCACTCCCGCGCAGGCGGGAGTCCAGTGATAGGTGCAAGCGTCTACTGAATGCCACTGGATTCCCGCCTGCGCGGGAATGACGGAATGTGGAGAAATCCAGCAAACTGCAATCACCGCAACATCACCGACCGGGGAAACAGGGCTTGGGGGCTTGGTTGCCACACTTGCCTTGAATCTTGTCCATGAGCATGAAGCCATCTTTGGAGTTGGCTTTGATCCACACACCGGTGGAATCAGGTGCTGCAATGAGGTGACCGTTTTCGATCATCTCAAATTTAGCCATTCCGCCTTCGGGACCAGTCACAGGTTGATAAATCGCTTTCTTGGCTTCGGGCGTATAGGTCTCAAGCCAACCAATAAAACGATTGGCTTCATCGCCACAATCACCGCAGGCAAAGACAAACGCACGGACGCCATGCTTGCCACTGGGGGCGGTGATCGGCGGGAGTTGATCGGACTTGGCGGTAAAAATGCTACCATCGGCGGTGTCCATGAAGTAAACCTCCACGACGCGTGCGCCTCTCTGGGGCTGTGGTTGTTCGCCCGCATCACCCCCATCAGCCATCGGACCCAGCGGCATGTTTTCCCAGAAACCACGCTCAATCTGCGGATCGGTCAGCAGCATTTCCCACATCGGGTTGTGATGCAGCTCCTGGAATTCCGCGTTGCCATCCATGGGGCTAAACACATCACCCATGACCTTGGCGACGGGATTGCCACCGTTGAGATAGCGTTT
This sequence comes from Phycisphaeraceae bacterium JB051, assembly GCA_043101135.1. GTDB lineage: Bacteria > Planctomycetota > Phycisphaerae > Phycisphaerales > Phycisphaeraceae > UBA7800. Next base: position 3,981 of record JBICHS010000366.1, on the reverse strand, counting down.
GGCAATGGCGTTACCCAGTGACTTGATCAGACGCCCGAACAGGCGGGTATCCTGCGTGATACGAAGCTGACTTTCCGAGCCGACCTGACGTGAGGACATCACTGCCCCACCTTCATCATCCACGTGATCCGCAAAGTCGGCAATCAGACTTTGAATCACAGGGCAAATCTTGGGGCGCGGCATGGCCAAACCCAACGGCAAAGTCGCGTAGAGCTCTTTCTTTTCCGGGTTCATTCGCAACGATTGATAAAGCAACGGCATGTCGGGAATCTGAAGAACCGCCTGCTCGAACTTGGCTTTGGTCATCCCCGGGGCCTTGGCGAGCTTGTTCACCTCATCGACATAACGCGTCACGTCACGATGAATCAAATCTTCCAACTCGCCGGCAAAGGCGAGAATCTGTGGCAAATTCTGTAACGTCCGAACGTACTCAAAATAGCTCGTCCCCTCAGGCAAACCATCAATCACCTCAGCCAGAATCGGATCAAGCGAATGAGCCTGAGATTGCTTGACCGCAGAAAGACGTTTGTGATTGGCTGCACCATCATGCAACACCGTGTAAGCACCAACGTCCGTTGCAAAAAGATTGCGGCGACTGATCAGTTCATGCTCATTAAAACCGAAGATGCCGAACTTCGTCTTGATGTGCGTCTGCTTGATGTACTGATTGATCTGATCGCCCACGTCTTTTTTCAGAACGCTGTAACTGCGGACAATCTGCGGCTTGGCCCCGCTGTAAAGCTTGGCAAGCTCATTGTTGGTCATCGCCAGATCATCGGTTTTTTCCTGGGCTTGTGACTGAAAATGGGCATCAAGCTTGCCAGCATCCAGCTTGGGCATAACCATCATGTTCGTCGCAAACGGCTGAGCTTCGACATCATTAAACGAGGCCATGTACTTGGCCAATGTCGAAAAGCCTGCGGGTTTATTTTCCGGCTCGAAAACCAAACGCGATGACAGAGTCCAATCCGAAAGCTCCTGCACCTGACGCGGTGTATGTTGCTTGTTGTAAATCTCAAGGCAGGCATCGAGAATCCTCGTCGGCACCTGATTGTCCACCAACTGTTGACGGGTGTTGGTCATCAACTTGAGCATCCATTGAGACTTGGAAGCTTGAAGCTGCTTGCCGGTGACGGACACCTGAGACCAGGGCAAATCCAACTGCATCATCGCCTGTTTGACTTGGCCCAGATTGATCGCAGACAAACGGTTCTGCTTGGCAAGGGCATCCGAATCCACATCGAACATGATGGTCTGATGCGTTGATGACAGGTCCAAACCTAGCATCACGCCACGCGAATTCTGCATGCCAACGGTGAACTCTTCGACAAACGTATCGAAGGTGCCCATGGCAACGGACTTGCCAAAGAGCATCACCGTGTTGATGTCGTTGACGCCAAGACGCCAGCGTAATTCAGTGTTGATTTGCGTTAATTGTGGAGGAGTCAGATCACCTAACGCACGACCAATGGCCATATCCAAACCGGCCTCCAATTGCGGGCGCAGTCGCGGGAGCATGGCAAGCATCGGCATAAGCGGCTGGGGGTTAATCACCAACGACAGATCACAGTTGTCACCGAGCTTGGTCATCTGCGCTTTGATGTAGGCATCGGACTGTGGCTGCGGATCAAGGGCACTCAGAATCAACGCAGCATCATTGGAAAGAAGCACGCCATCTTTCGTGCTCGCAACAAACATGCGCGGGGGTAAATCGTTATTCCCCACTTCAACCATGCAAAGCTCATGTCCCTGTTCAGTGAACCGGGAAAGATGTTGCGGGCGAAGAATCTGCGTGATCAAACCTGAAACAGCTAGATGATTTTTCACAGGCAGGAACAAAGCCAACTTCGGCTCACCTGGCGCCGGGTACAACGCCAACGCGGCCTTGGCAGAAAAGTCCAAACCCAACATCTGCTCCAACGCTTCAGGTGTCAGTGGCATGCCCAACGTCTGAATCCCAAGCAGGCTCAGTACCGGTGTCGGTGAATCCAGAAGCGGCTTGATATCAGGCGGAACCAACGCATCAGGCAATGCCGACATCACCAAACCATCAACGTCTTTGAGCAATGCCCCAAGGTTGTTGAGCTGGAGATACCCCACAGCCTGGGATGACATGCGGTCCACCGGATCGCCCATCTGGACCTGCCCCTGCGAGAGCATCAATTGCGCACCAGGTTGCTGAGCCCAACTCGCGGAGACCAGAAGCAGCATCAGCAGTACACTCAAAACACGGTATACAGGTTTCATATTCGAACCCCCGGAAAAAGAAAAGAAAACAGAACACTCGCGTGTCTTTATCAGAGACAGTTTAAACCAATTGGGATGGATTGAAAACTACATTGTGTCAATTAATGGCAAGTCAGCCGTAAAAATCAAGGCAGATTCTTGCCATACGCAGCGGTGTAGATTTCGTACCAATCGACACGTGACAATTCGATGTCATCGGCCTTGGCCATGGCGGTGATGCGCTGCGGCGTGCGTGATCCGACGATGGGAAGAATGCCCGAGGGATGGCGCAGCAGCCATGCCATGGTCATCGTCGCCATGTCCGCGTCGTACTTCTTGCCGATCTTCACGAGCGTGTCCTGCACGTGTTCACGCACCGAATCGGGCTCATCACAGACCGAGCGTTTGGCTAACCGACCACCAGCAAGCGGTGACCACGCAGTGGGCGTGATGTTACGGCGTTTGAGGTGATCCAGCGTGCCATCTTCCCAAGGGCCCTTCCACGGCGAGACGCGCAGCGGATGCAATTCCAATTGATTGCACACCAGCGAGTCCCCCACGGCCTGGCGGATGAGTTCCACACGTTGAACATTGCAGTTGCTCAGACCAAAGTACTTAACCGTGCCTTCGGTTTTGAGCGTTTCAAATGCACGGGCAACTTCATCCGCTTCCACAAGGTAATCCGGGCGATGCAGCAGCAGGACATCAATGCTGCCACACTTAAGACGTTCAAGTGATTTTCGTGCGGAGTTGACGATGTGGTCATAGCTCCAATCAAACGTCTTGGGATCACCAAAACGAATGCCACACTTGGTGGTGATCATGATCTTCTCACGCAGCCCGGGGTTGTCCGCGAGGTAGCCGCCGAAGATGGTTTCGCAGAGTGTGTGAGCATAAATATCCGCGTGATCAAAGTGCGTGTAGCCGGCTTGGACTGCAGCATCAATCGCAGCGTAGGCAAGCTTCTTCTGCTCATCGTCATAGTCTTTAGGGTCCCATGAGCCAGCAATGCGCATACAGCCGTAAATCAAACGTGAACTCTCAGGACCGTTGTTACCCAGTGTGACCGTTTTCATGTGGACCTCGTTTTCTGTAGCTGTTGAGTGAGACTGTCATGATATCAAAGCTGACGCTCATCAGAGTCACTTGCCTGAATGTTGATAACTTTCGTTGTCTAGAGAGTCTTGGTGAACCTGTTAAGATCACGTCCCCTCATGCAATCAGAAGAACAAGGAGAAATACTGATGCAACGTAAAAAATTCCCGTCTATCCTCGCCGCCCTGCTTGTCATGGTCATCAGCCATGCCGCGATCGCAGGCGACATGCCCAGCCACGAGCAGGTGACCACCGCCCTCAAATCCATCGTCAAGCAAAAGAACGGCGGGTTTGGGTTGAACATGTGGGCCACCATCGTCGACCGTGATGGTGTCGTCCAACTCGTGACCTTCTCCGGTGAACACCGTGGTAATCAATGGCCCGGCAGCCGTGTGATCTCAGCCCAGAAAGCCAACACGGCCAACGCATTTAGCCTCCCCGGCCTCGCCCTGTCCACCGCACAGCTATTTTCTGCGACACAGCCCGGTGGCAGTCTCTACGGCTTGCAACACAGTAACCCTGTGGACACGTCCGTCGCCTACGGTGGCAACCCACAGAACGTCGGCAAAACCACTGACCCCATGGTGGGCAAAAAAATCGGTGGCGTCAACGTCTTCGGCGGCGGCCTGCCCCTCTACAACAAGTCCGGCAAGCTCATCG
>JBICHS010000365.1:0-13253 GCA_043101135.1 Phycisphaeraceae bacterium JB051 | reverse complement strand
GTTGCCGGGTTTTGTGGTGATACGAATACAGTCAATCGTGTCTTTGATGAGCTTGTTGATCAGCTTGAGCAACTGGATGCGATCAGCGATTTTGATCCCTGTCATGATCGTCGTGCTTATGATTTGGAGCTCTGTGGTTTTGTGCTTCAGCAGATGGTGCGCAAGGCAGGGGTTGCGGTTTTACTGCACAGTCGCGTGATCGATGTGACGAGTGAAGCAGGTCGGATTACGGATGTTGCCGTATCGACAGCAGGAGGCATCATGCACATCAAGCCCAGCGTGGTGATTGATGCCAGCGGGATATGTGTGATGGCCAAGCAGGCAGGTATGCCAGTCATTCATTTGGGGGCCAATGAGCAGCTTCCCATGAGTTTGTATTTCACACTTTGGGATACAGGCAAACCGGTCACGCCCAAGTTGCCTCAAGGCTGCCCGACTTGGGAAACGGATGAAGATTTGCCGATGACGACTTTGCATCCCTTTGGTAGTGGTAAAGTCGAAGTGAAAATGAAAGTCGTTGGCTTTGATGCAGCAGACGGTTTGAGTTTGTCTGAAGCTGAAATGCATGCACGCCAGCAGATGATGGGTTTGATCTATTACCTGCAAACCAAGGGGTATCAAGGCAAAAAACTTGATCAACATGTTCTTGCCAGCGTGTCACGTATGATTGGGATTCGCGAAGCCTGCCGCATTGAAGGGCAGTACAAGCTCACGCAGGACGAGGTGATGCACGAAGCGGTGTTTGAGGATGCAGTGGCAGTGGGGACCTATCATCTGGATTACCATTGGCCGGATCGCGTGCAACGCGCGGGAACCGGTATCACCACCATGGTCATGCCATACCACATCCCATTGCGGAGTTTAATCCCGCTTGGCAGTCGGAACATGCTCGTCCCCGGCCGCAGTGCTTCAGGTGATCAAATGGCTATGAGTTCATTTCGCGTGATGGCGACATGTATCCAAATGGGTTACGCAGCAGGAAAGGCAGCAAGTCTGGCAGTGACAGAAAACTGTGATGTGCCCAACATTCCCATTGCGACTTTGAAAAAACAACTTGAGCATGATGGGCAGTCTTTGAACCTTTCGGATTATGGCCTGTTTCTACGCAACCTGTTATTGCAGCATCAAACGGTGACGCCTGATCGAACGCCTTTTGAAAATTGTCATGCATCGACATTGTTGCACCTGGCAAATGGGCGGATGCTGTGCGCTTATTTTGCAGGCAGTGAAGAAGGCAAAGATGACGTACGCATCTGGCTGAGTGTTCGCGAACAAGGACATTGGCAAGAACCACGCTGTATCGCATCGGTTCAAAACGCACCGCATTGGAATCCAGTTCTCTTTGCAGATGAGCAGGGGAAGGTTCATCTTTATTTCAAAGTCGGCAAGCATATTCGCGATTGGCAGACATGGCAGATCGCCTCGGAAGATCATGGTGAAAACTGGTCAACTCCGACCTTGTTGGTTGATGACGGCAGTGATAGTCGCGGCCCGGTCAAGAATAAACCCATCATCCTCAGCAATGGTGACTGGTTGGCGCCGTCAAGCGTTGAGCCTGCAGGTGATGCGTGGCAGGTGTTCTGTGATTGTTCATCTGATCAAGGCAAAACATGGCAGGCGACGTCACTGCTGACTTTCTCTGATGAGATTGATCCCAGCCAACGTGGTGCTATCCAGCCAACACTCTGGGAGTCTGAGCCCGGTCATGTGCACATGCTTACGCGCAGTCAATGTGGTTGGATTTTGCGAAGTGACTCAACGGACTTTGGCAAGACATGGTGCCCGCTTTATCCCATCTCGCTACCCAACAATAACAGCGGTATTGATCTGGCCAAGTTGGATGATGGCAGCCTTGCCCTGGTGTGTAATCCCATTGAAAATGCAGATTGCAACCTCGAACAACGCAGTGTGTTAACCGTGTTTCGATCCACTGACAACGGCAAGAGCTGGCAGAGTCGTCTGAAACTCGAAGATGAGCCAGGCGAATTTTCCTATCCGGCAATCATTGCAACGCGCGTGGGAATGGCGATCAGTTACACCGCCAAACGCACTGCCATCAAATTCTGGCATGGTTCAATTGAACAGCTTCAATCTATAGCAGATCAAGAGCCCAATGTGTCATGTCATGAACCGGCCACTGCCAGGTAATTCAACCTGGCATCAATGCCCGCGATGCTTTTACTCATAAGCACCGGAAAACTCGGTATAGCTCAGAGCAAATAGCATTGGATCCATGTGCGGATTCTGGGCGGTGATTAGTTCGATGCTGGCGATCTTCTTTTCTGGCGATGGATTTTCCCATGAATAAATACCGATCGCCATCAGTTCGCCATCACCATTCTTCGGGTTCAGGAATTGCTTGCCCATCAGAAGATGACGTTGATCGGTATAGGTTTTGCGTGTGTCCTGAATCTCGTTTTTCAGTTTGATGCTGATCGTTGCATCGGTCCCGTCATAGTAGTTGATACGGTATTGGCAAACGTTAAAACCATGCCCCCATGTTTTGATTTTGTAGTTGAAACTGCTTGCATGGGCGAAATGAATCTTGGAGGCATGAATGCGATCCAAGCTGATCTTGACGCTCGTTGGGGTTCTCTGCGTGAAGTTGTCGATGGGCGTGTCAGACATGAATGCCTTGCCTTCGTAGACTGTTCCCATGCGTGAATTCAAACGGATCATCGTGGCCGGTTGATTGGCAGTTGCCTTGGCAAAGTCGAAGGTGATCCCATGTAAATCAACAATCCCGCTGGGCATGTTGGGGCCAAGGTATGCTTGAGCTGAGACATTGCAATATGGTTTGAGATTCACGGTGTGAATCGTGTTGTCCGAACCTGAGCGTATCGTCTTGCCTGTAAGGGCGATTCCCATTTGCGTGCTAATGCTACAGAGCATGCGCATGCGCTGTTCGTCGTTATCAACAACCTGGTTCCACTGCGAAATGTCGGTGAGAATGGTGCGGCCTTGATGTCGATTGATGGCCATGACACCTGGTTGCATCGGGACGCTCCAGTGATCATCGGCTTTGAAACTGATGGATTGGACATGCGGTTTGGTAAACCAGTTCATGTCCGTACTGCTTACCCCGTCAAAGAGAACATCTCGCTTGACAAAAGCGGTGAGTAAAGCAGGTGGTGATTTCTTTTTTGATTTGTTGGCAGTCGTGTTTTCAAGCAACATCACAGGGTGACTTCCCAAAGCAGCTGTCAGATGTTTGAGATTGCTTTGATCCGTGATATGCAAGTGGATGAACCGAGCGCGTTTGGCGATGCTGATAACCTTATCCAGTCCATGATGTTTGACAGCATGATCATCGACATACAGGCCTGATAATGCAGCGTTGTCCTGCGGGTAAGCTTCCCAGCCCAGTTTGCCCAACAGCTCGGCTGCATAGGTATCAGTGCCTTTGAGATAATAGCCTTTACCCCATTGCATGTTGTTGTTTGAACTCTGGGTTGCATAGGCGATGAGATTGAACAAAACCTTTGCTGCAGCAGGTGATTGATCCGATTTTTCAAGCAGGAGTTGACTGACAAGGTACTTCCCTTTGCCATGGATCATCTCGATGAGAATGCCGTCATTGAGTTCACGCCCGCCATCAACAAGAACGTGGAAATTCCCACTCATGGGCTTGTAGCAGTTGGCATCACTGATCTGCATACCGTTGCCCCAATAGGCAAAATCCAGTTGATCCATGGGGAGAATGGCGTCAGTGAAAAAGCTGTGATTCGGGCTTCGGATAAAGCCGTTGGTCGCACCATTCAGTAAGCCTTGTTTCAGGGCAATACCTGATGGGAAAATCTCCGGCAAATCCTGGCGATCCAACATTAACAAACGACCACCTGCAGCTACAAACTCGCTGACGATCATCGCGTGACTGAGCAATTGATCTGACGAGGCATGGCTGCCAATGATCACTGTGGCATGCGAATCGAGTTTGGTCATGTCTGCGATTGTCTGGATCGGTTTGAGTTGAACCTGCCATTGCTTGAGCAACGCTGCGATTTTCTGGGGAACTTCCAAGCCATACACGACACGGTTCGCCAGTTCACGTGAGCTGATTGGCGGATGGATTTTAACCGGGCGATTCATGCTGTAGACTTGATTGCCAGCATGGTCAAAAAGCGTCACGGTTAATGATCCTGATTGCTCGCTGTCAATGTTGTCAATTTGAATTTCAATCAATTGCGTGCGGGACTCAGAAGCATTGAGACTCACATCGACGCGCGATTGCCAGTAATGCTTTTTCTCGGATTGCACTGCCAGTTGCACATGCCCTTCAAAGGGATGGCCAGTGTTTTCAAAGAGTTGTAATTCACGTATGTTCTTGCCGATCGTCATGGCAGGATTCAGGGATTTCCAATAGACGGTTTGGGGTTTGAGTTCATTGGAAAGTTCTTTGACAAATGGTGAATTGATTGCCGAGTCCAGGTACATGAAGTTGGGGCTGAGCAATGCAATGTTTTGCTCACGATACGTGCGTACCGCCTGACGCCACAGCTGTGCAAGGTGGTATTGATACTTGGCGTGGTTGGCAGAATCACCATTGCGCAGATAGGTCATCTTGTCACCGAAAAGGTACTCGAGTTTGAGTCGTGTATTGGGGGTGAGTTGCTCACCGATTCCGATCGGCTTTACGCCATCGGGTGGGAATTGTGTGTAATTATCGGAGTACAGATGATTGTATTGCTCGGTTCGACCTTTCCATTGCAGACTTAGGGGAAACTCCGGGCCACTGTCGGGGTAGTGGATATTGTAGATGTCGATTTTGCCTTGCGCATCGCCGTAACCAGAGTGCATGACCAAACGAGAAGGATCGTATTGTTTGTGTGTCTCTTGCACTTGAACCATGAAGGCTTCGGTGGCCTGGGGGCGGGGGGTGATCCAATGTTCAAACTCATTGGAGCCCGACCAGATGACGATGGCAGGATGGTTACGCAGTTGCAATGTCATGGCTTTGACATGTTCCAAGGCCAGATCATTTTTCGGTCTGTGATTCAAGCCCGTTTCAGCAACCACGAGAAAACCTGTTTCGTCCGCAGCTTCGTAAAAAATCCGGTCAAAGACCTGGCAGTGGAAGCGGCCGTAGTTAATGCCGTGGCTGAGCATGGTTTTGAATACGTTGATCAAATCAGCTTTGTAGTTTTCACCTGCATCAACCCAACTGCGACTGCGGGTCCATTCACCGATATGCGCCCATGGGCCGATGAGTTGAATTTTTCGACCATTAAGCAAAATGTCTTCGCCACGTGCCTGGATGTCACGGTAACCAAAGGTGGTCTGCAATTGGTCGACGATCTGATTATCAGCAAGCAGATTAAAGCGGCATTGGTAGAGATTGGGTTGCCCCAGATCCCACTTTGCCAGTTTGTTGTTCACATCCAGTGTGATTGCCTGGAGCTTGTCACCGTTGTTGATGCGAACCGTTTTCTCAAGGACCGTTCGGTTCTGTTTGTCGGTGATTTGAATTTGAAGCTTGTCCGCATTCTTTGAGACCTCAGTGAGTTCAACACTGGCATGCAGTTTCTGCATGGTGACATCAGACCAGACAAAGGGGTGGATGAGTGAAGTCGCCGGGCGCCGTTCAAGCATTGGTGCACGGGCGAATCCGCGTCGATAGCGGTATTGGGCGCCGATGGGCATGGTGACATTGCCACCCTTTAATGCCGCGTAGTAATTCCGGACTTTGATGAGTAGTTCGTGTTGACCTGCTGATTGAATATGGTCCGTGAGATCCACTTCGGTATAGGCCATACCTTGGCGATCGGTTGCGACCGCTTTGCCATCCAGATAGACATCAAGGACAAAGAAAGTCTGTGGGAAGATCAGGACGATTCGATCCTGGGTGTCATTTTGATTCAGATCCAGTGACAAACGATAAAGGACACACTTGGCTTTGGGGGCCTGATTTTCAATCTGCCAGCGAACGCCGTAGTAGGAGTGTTCTGCGATGTCAGCTTTTTGCCAATTCTGATCTTTGGTCGTGATATTCTTGATGTTGACATCTTCATCCACAAAGCTCACGCCTTGCATGAGTTTGAGGAGCTGTGGCTGGCGATAGGCCGTGGGGACCTGATACGCAGGCAGATCAAATGTCTGGCTTTGCTTTGCCTGGGCCTCGGGTTTTTCAGCCGTTTTATCTTCCATGATGGAGACAAAATTGCTGAGTTGTGATTGGCTGACAAGCAGTTTGGTTAAGCCGATATGCCATGCGCTTTTGGCTTTATTCAGGTGAACTCGAATGTACCGGAAGGGTTCGGTGGCGTTGGCTAAGCGCAGGTAAACCAGTGATCGACCGCTGGGCACGGATTTGATTTTCGGGCTTGCAAGGGTCGGTTGGACTTTGTAGTTCACCCCATCTGCTGAGGTTTCAATGATGCAGTATTCGCTGAGTTTGGCCCATGTTTGAGAAAAGCCATAAACCGCCAATTGCAGGTCCGTGACATTGTCCGCTGTCGTGAGTCTTTGCACGTCGAAAATGACATGGCTGTCCTGGCTCACTTCTTTAAGACGGATGCGTGTCGCGTCATCGTCATAGCGTTCTGCCTGATAGTCTGACCAGTTGGCTTTGGAATAGGTGACCGGGAGATTTTTTTCAAAATCAATCACCCATTGACCTGCACCATGCGAGATTACCCCCTTGGGCATTGCCTGTGTTTTTGAAGCAACGGGCTTGGGTTTGGCGGCAGTTTTTTTCCTGGCCGTCTGCGGCTTGGGCTGTTCAATCACCGGCATGGGGGCGGCGGTCATGCGCATCTGGCCGACCACAACCTGCCATGTCGATTTGAGATTGTCCATATGCAAACGCGCATACCGAAACGCCGGGGCGTCGGGTTTGGTGCGGTAGACCTGCGATGTACGATTGCCCGGGAACTTGCCTAATGGGGTGCTTTTGACCAACTCGATTTTTTGATAAGCATCAGGTTTGTCCTCCATGGCGACTTGAAGAACCAACGGCATGACGTCCAGCGACTTGGTGTTGCCAAACGAATAAGTCAGACATTCAAAACCTTGCACCTGATCAAGTCCGACACATGCTTTGGCATCGAGGACAACGAAGCTTTGCTCCCCAACAGGTTGAAATTGCAGTCTCGTGGTATCGCCGTCAAACTTTTCAGGCGTGTACTTGGGCCACTCCACTTTTTCACGTCTAAGTGTGTTGGCAGGTGTACATTCGATGATGGATGCGTCTTTCTCCTGCGCTTGAAGTTGGGGGACGCAGAGAGACAGTATGAACAGAATACAAGTTGCCAGGCGCAGAATCATGCGTTGCCTTTCAGTCGAATCGGGGCGATAAACAAAAATCGTCATGAAAATTCAGGATATAAAAAATGGAGCGTGATCAGGGTTTGTTGAAGTACCAGCGTTTGTAGTATTCGTCACTATTGTAAACCAGCTCGATTTCTTCCTTGCTCAAAACCACATGGCCATCGACATGGCTGAAGACCGCACCGCCGGGATGGGTTTCAATGTCGGGCACGCGCCGTGAACTGTCATTGATACTGGTTGCTGATGTGGGGAAAGTGCGCCATGCCCAGCGAGAGATGCTGCCTGTTGGGCGTTTATTGGCGTCCATGGTGACATAGGTTTTTGAAGGGTGCGTGACCGCGTCAGTGTGTTGAACGTAATGCGAATCACTTGCGCCTGCAGCGTTGATCGCACCGCTAAAGCGGTTCATGCCATAACTTTTTTCACGGCTACCTGAAGCACCGAGAACTTTGGCGGGGCAGATCAGGAAATTGTTTGAATCGTCTTCGTCATAGACGTTAGCGAACTTACCATGTCTAGCCAGACGATTGGACCACCAGGCATAGTTTGAATTACTGTCCCCGCAATAGGCAGGTAGATAAGCATTGTAATCACCTTCATAAACCAACCATGCCGTGATAATCTGCTTGTGGTTGTTGGCACACTTGATCTGCACGGATGATGCACGCGCCTTTTGCAAGGCTGGTAGCAAAATGGAGATCAGCAGGGCGATGATGGAAATGACCACCAGCAATTCGATGAGTGTGAACGCGCTTGATTTTGATGTTGATAGACGATGTGTGGTTTGCATGGCGTAGCCTTTTTCACTGGAGAACCGATCCTTGATTCACGTGGTATGTCCCCATGTGATCTGCCCACAAACCGTCTGGCAGACCGGGGATTTGAGTTTGCCACCCACCAGTGCCTGAGCCAGTAATGTGGCGTTGACACCTTTCTGATAGGCGGAAATGTCGACTGTGGTAATACCGAGCTTGATCGCTTTGGGATGCCCGTCAAAGCCTGTAATGGCTAATTCATTGGGGATATCCAAACCGACTTTGTTGGCTTGTTCGAGTAATGCCATCGCGCGAAAGTCGTTGTAGCAGAACATCAATTCCGGACGCCTGGATGCGGGTAGTTTGACGATTTGTTCAGCGACCTCGTTGATCGATGCGGTGCTGTCATCTGCTGCAAAGAACCAGTTTGCGTTCAAAGGCAGGTTGTGGTCTTCATGCACATCTCGCCAGGCACGGTGACGCCCCTTGTAGCGATCGGGTGCACCGAAGCAGCCTAGCTTGCGGTAGCCTTTGTCGATCAGCGATTCGAGCAGTTGATAGGTACTGTAATACGTGTCTTTAATCACCACGTTCAACGGCGACATCGGATGATTCTCAAACGACAGGAACACCACCGGGCAAGAGACCTGCTCGATGATCCAGCGACCATGTTCAACATCGAGTTTATCGCAGGCGAGCATAATTGCCTGTGAGTGCTGTTGAGCCATTTGCAGTGTGTGGCTGACTTGCTGATCACGGTTGGCAAACTGGCTTTGCGGGATGATTGCCATGTGATGCCGGATGCCCAGCATGGCGGAGGCTTCCTGGATACCGGTGACCATTTGCTGTTTGATGCCTTCGATGTAAAGCGCGGCTTCATCGACGCGCGTGTTGGTCATCATGTCCTGAGTCCGACTGACAAAGAGCGTGGTGACCTGTTTGAGCCCGGTATCCATGGGCGTGAGATTTGATTGGAGTTGGTTGGACGGTTTGCTGACAAAGATGCCGCTGCCTGAACGCGTTTCGAGCACGCCTTCGGTTTTGAGTTGATTGACAGCCTTGACAATGGTGACCGGTGAGACGCCGTAAACTTTGCCAAGGTCCACCGTGGTGGGCAGGCGTTGGCCCGGGTCATAGACCTGTTGACGAATCTTTTGTCGCAAGTCTCCGGCAATGTCGTTGCAGATGGGTTTTCTGCCTGGTTTTCGTGTGAGTGTCATAATGGTTTGAATGTGTAATTATTTAGTTTTCAGTACACATAACTGTAGACAACTCATTCTGATAATCAATTTATCAGAGAAAATAATGTGAAAAACCAGTCATTTGCGCATATTAACTATAATCATTACATAAATAAGTGTCTGATTACACGTGATATTTCACCGCCGGTTTGGGGATAGGGGGGGGGGTTCAATCGGCGGCGGTCTGAATGGGGGAATGGCTCGTTGGCTCTGCCGAAGTGCGGGGCGTGGTCCAAACTGTCAGGCCGGTGAGGTCCTGTTTTTGGCGAGGCAGGATCAGGCTCAGGCCGTATCCAATGGCGATGAAGAAGATGTCCAGCACAATGCCGACCCAGTAGTTGTGCAACGCCAGATGCATGGATTGGGGAACCAGATCAAAGGCGTTGAGCAGGAAGTAGACATGAAGCAGTCCAACGAGCACCATCGTGATCAGTAACGTCCTGCCATCAATCCGCGTGGTGAAAAAGCCCAGCAGGTACATTGCCAAGACAGGCCCGCCGACCAAAGAGCCCACGAGGATCAGCGTGTCGACGACACTTTCCTTGGGGGTGTAATAGAACACGATGGCAATGATGATCATCGCAAAGCCCACCAGGGTTGCAATCACCCATGCCAGCTTCAAGTAGTAGCGATCTTCACGGCCCGGCGTGAGATGTCGCTTGAACAGGTCATGCACCAGTAGCAATGTCACTGTGTTGATGTTGGAGTCCAGTGAGCTCATCGCTGCTGCCAATGCCGCGGCAATGATCACGCCTGCAACGCCGATCGGCAATTTATTCATGATGAAATATGGGAAAATCTGATCCGCAGGCATCTGGGCAATGGCAGGATCCGGCACCACTTTGAAATACACAAACAGAATCGTACCCACCAAAAAGAACATCGCCCAGGTCGGCATGCTCAGGAACATCGAGATCAACGTTGCCTTGCGCGCTTCTTTGAGTGACGATGCTGCAAGGTAGCGCTGGACCACATTCTGATTACAGCAATGCCCCTGTAACCAGCCAATCACGCCCAGGATCATCAACGTATAAGCCGTGCGATCCGTCAGGTCCCACGTCATCGGCCCGAGGCTGAACTTGTTGTGCTCGTTGGCGACCTCTATGAGTTGATCAATGCCACCGGGCAATTGGAATAACAGGAACACCAAACAGAACACGCCACCAAACAACAGGACGATCGTCTGCATGACATCCGTCCAGATGACCGCGTCGATCCCGCCGAGCACGGTGTAAAACGTGATGAATAAGCCGGTGACAATCATGACGGTGATGACATTGACTTCAAGCAACGCGCTGATGGCAAGCGAGGCCAGATACAACACCACGCCAAGTCGAAGGAACTGGCCAAAGAGAAAGGTCAGTGATGCGTACAGTCTTGCAGCAGGATGAAATCGCATCTCCAGGTATTCGAATGTTGATGTGATCTTCGCGCGTCTGAAGAAAGGGATGAATAGAAAATATGCAGCGACGATCCCCACGGGCAGCATCATGTTGATCATCAATTGACGCCAGTCCAGACTGTAGGCTGCTGCGGGGAAAGCCAGGAACGTAATCGAGCTCAGTGAAGTCCCGACCATCGACAGGCCAACAACCCAGCCCGGCAGCGAGCGTCCGCCAACAAAATATTCCTCAGTGTTGGTATTCTTACGGGAGAAGTAGAGCCCGATGACGATGGTTCCCAGCAGGTAAACAATCACTGCTGACAGATTCAAAGCCCAGCCCCAGGTCATTGCCAACATAAAATCGCTCCGAAAAGACGGTTTTGAAATATCGAGAAACTTACTTGAAATAATAGCCGTTTGTTTCAAATGTCAATGTTTGTGGTAAAGTCCGGATATTTTTATGGGTATCATAAAAGCCAGTGTGGTAGCTATAAGATTCGGTTGAAAAGGGTGATAACGTGTTTGTGGTCGCAAGGGCTTGTTTCTTGAAAAGAAAATATATTTCAAGAAATATTGACTTTGTTTCGAAACGAAATAGGATTCTGACATGACCGTTGAAGCGATTTCCAACTTGTCCGGTGTTTCCAAGGCCACTGTCTCGCGGGTGCTTAACGGGCGCCCGGGCGTTCAGCCGGATAAGGTCAAAGCGGTGCAGCGAGCCGTGGACAAGCTCAATTATCAGATGCCTGCCCGCAAGAAACGTGCATCACGCAAGGTTCAAACCATTGCGATGCTCTCTGTGGAGCAGGACATCTTCGCCTTCTTCAAGTCCACCGGCAGCTATGTCTTCCGCGGCATTGAAAAAGGTGTCGCGGATCATGGGGTGAATTTCATCCTTGGTCGTGCAACGTCCATTGAGTCCTTGCCCACATTCATCAACTCCGGTCAGGTTGATGGCTTGATTCTTTCAGGCATGCGTATCGACCCGCAGGTCATGGCCAAGATCGAACACCTGCCTCGTGTCTGGATCAGTTCGCACTGGTCTGAAAACGGCTGTCAGGTTCTGCCCGGCAATGAACGTATCTGTTCGTTTGTCGTTGACCACATGCTCAAACAGAATCACAAGCATGTCGGGTTTGTCAACATTTTCAAAAATCATCCCGTTCTTGCCGCCCGCGCTGAGTTCTTTGAGTTCACCGCAACACGCCAGGGCCTGGACGCACAGGTGTTTCTCAGTGATACCCAGCTCAAGGACGCTCAGGTTGAATCAATCGAAGCCTGGCAACACCTTGAGCAGGCGATGGAAGAACAGATCAGGCAACTGTTAAAGACATCGCCCAAAATCACCAGCTTGTTCTTACCCATGAGTGCGCTGGTGGCATTGGTTTATCGTGTGCTCAACCGCCTGGGGGTTCGCCCGGGTGTTGATATTGAAGTGATCTCCTGTGGCAGCATTGAAGAGGTCATGGAGATATACCCGCGACCTGCTATCGTTGACATTGCACCTTTTGTGATGGGGCAACGTGCGGTTCAGATGCTGCTGGATCAAATTGCCAACCCCGTTGATGATCGCGCGGTTCATCTCGTGGTCGAACCCAAACTCATTGATGCCGAAACCGTGAATCCTGCATAAATGCAGTGTGTTGTGACGTTCAACTGTCTTAAGCGCATGGCCGTTGCATTGGATTCACAAAGGATACTTTGGAGCCCATCATGTCCATCGCCGCACGCCAGCAACACCAGACGCATGCCTTTACGCTCATCGAACTGCTGGTGGTCATCAGCATTGTCGCCTTGTTGATTGCCATCCTGCTCCCAGCATTGGCCAAGGCTCGTGCGACAGCCATCAATACCAAGTGCATGGTTCAGGTCCGTCAGATTCTCTCGGTTTATCAAATGTATGCGACGGACAACAAGGATAAGTATTTTTACAACCGTCAGATTTTCCCGGGTCGTATTCTTGAGGAAAGTCGCAGCTATTGTTCGGACCTGCGCTCGACGCTGCTTAATTACACTGCCAACGCCAATCTCTACTATTGTCCTGCCAACCCCAACAAGTGGGTGAAGCCCAAAGAGTTTTATGTCAAAGGCTCATCGGGCAGTCAGTACTGCATCATCGGCTATTACCTGATTGGTGGTTTGGATATGGGGACGATCTTGCGGCAAACCAACGGCGTGGGGGGGAACATCGGTCTTTATGACATACCAACGGTTGCAGGGGACAGCAGTAGTGACGATGTGCTTGTTGCCGACCGCACGGAATCTGTGCCGGACAATGCACAAGGTACGATTGTTGAGCCTTATAACGTCAATCATTCTGACCGCGGAAAATGCTCAGGTAGTGTTTCGGGATATGCAGATGGTCATGCCAAATGGATCAGTCAATTTGATGATGGCCCCAAAGCCATGCGTTTGACTGGTTCCCTGGAACGTTATTACTTCTGGTAAATCCGCAATGTTTTTCAACGCTTGTTTCTGATCAGGATCGTCGGTCACGATGTGACGGGCTGCATCCTTCATCCAGTTTCATCTGATTTGATCACTTGTTTTGAGGTTGAGATTTATGTCTGTAAAACGTCACTGGTTTGAAATGGTTCTCGTATTGGC
>JBICHS010000364.1:0-4970 GCA_043101135.1 Phycisphaeraceae bacterium JB051 | reverse complement strand
GCGCCTCTGCGGTAAAATGATTGACTTAGTTGACCAATCCCGCCTCACTATCGACAATACATGGCTCAATGAATTCAAACGCACAAAGCTCTGATGATCTGCGGTCGGCCAAGCCACTCAAATATGCGCAGGTCTTTGAATACAACCAACCGTTGACACTCAAGCTCGGCGGGCAGTTGCCAAACGTTCAGGTGACCTACGAAACCTATGGCAAGCTCAACGCTTCCAAGTCCAACGCGATCATGCTCTGCCACGCGCTGTCGGGCGATTCGCACGTTGCTCAACATGATGCAACAGACGATCCGGGCTGGTGGGATCTGGCGGTCGGCCCGGGCAAGATCATCGACACCAACGAGTACTTCGTCATCTGTTCCAACGTCCTGGGCGGATGCCGTGGCTCGACCGGCCCCAACAGCATCAACCCGCAAACCAATCAACCCTACGGGCAGGACTTCCCAGCCATCACCATCGAAGACATGGTGGACGTCCAGAAACTGCTGGTCCAAAGCTTTGGCATCGACAAACTCTTTGCGGTCATCGGCGGATCACTGGGTGGCATGCAGACGCTCTGCTGGGCGACACGTTATCCCCAGAGTCTTCATGCAGCAGCCGTCCTTGCTTCTGCACCGCGACTCTCGGCACAGGGCATTGCTTTTGACGTGGTTGCACGCAATGCGATTTTGCGGGACCCGCATTTTCACAACGGCCAATACTACGACAAACCCAACAAGCCCGATGTCGGCTTGGCGCTGGCGCGTATGCTTGGGCATATCACGTACCTGTCTCCCAAGGCAATGCATGACAAATTCGAACGCGACAAACTCCACCCGCGAGATGTTGCAACGGACTTTGAAAAGAAGTTTTCCGTCGGTTCATATCTCGCGTATCAGGGTGATAAATTCGTCGAGCGATTTGATGCCAACAGCTATCTGACGATCTCGATGGCGATGGACATGTTCGACATGGGCGCAGAGCGTGACCAGTTGGAGAAGGCTTTTGCCAACACCACCTGTCGTTGGTTAATTTTGAGCTTTACCAGTGACTGGCTTTTCCCTGCATCACAGTCACGTGAAATGACTGACGCGTTGATTTGCCAGGGTAAGTGCGTGAGTTTCTGCAACATCACTTCCGATGCCGGTCATGATGCATTCCTACTGGAAAATGATCTGGATCGTTACGGCGGGATGCTCAAAGCGTTCCTCAACACAACCACGACCACAGGCACGTTTATCCCTGCTCAACCGTTGCCTGAAGATCAACCGTCCGAACATCGTTACGACCTTGAACAACTCATCGGCCTGGTCGATGAAGGTAAATCCGTGCTCGATTTGGGTTGCTCACGTGGCTCATTGCTCACACGCTTGGCCCACGAACGTCACTCCGATCACCTGGTTGGCGTGGATCTGGATGAATACAAAATCCAGCTCACCATGCAGCGCGGTTTTGACGTGGTGCAAGGCAACCTCGAAGAGGGCTTACCCGACTTCCAGGACAAGCAGTTTGACTACGTGGTGCTTTCACTGACGTTGCAAGGCATTGTTCACACCGAAGCCATCGTCGAGGAAATGCTCCGCGTGGGTAAACGTTGCATTGTCAGTTACCCCAACTTTGCGTATCACAAGCTTCGCAAGATGCTCTTTGAGGAAGGCCGCAGCCCCGGCGCCGAAGGCGGGATTCTCAGCTATGACTGGTACAACACACCCAACCGCCGATTCCTGTCGATCCTCGATTGGCAGATTTTCTGTGCAGAGCGCAACATCACCATCCACCGTCATCTGTTCCTGAATAACGAACAGCATCAGATCGTCAGCAATGATCCGAACCTCAACGCGGACATGGCGATTTGTGTGTTTAGTCGGTGATCTTCACTTAAAGCCGTGACTCTCCTGAGTCACGGGTTGTCTTTTCAAATCTTCATGTAACAACAAGTCAACCCGTGCCGCGGGAGCGACACGGATTTTGTATGTCAATGATTCGTCGATCAGCTCATTTCTTCCCGACGCGCCAGATGTACCAGGTACCGATGGGGCCGCAGGCCAGGACGGTTGCGATGAGCCAATCCGGGCGTTGATTGAAAAACAGGATGGTGGCACTGATGGTGATTGCTGTCCACATCACCACGGTTGAAATCACCCGTGCTTTGCGGGGCATTTTTTCAGGATGATCGACATAAATCAGAAACGGTGCGAAGAAGCGATTGCGAATTAACCGTTGTTCAAGCCACGGGCAGGATCGTGCGAAACACCAGCATGCCATGATCAGAAAAACCGTCGTCGGCAAGCCGGGAACCACCACCCCCACTGCCCCGACACCGACCAGCAACACACCAAGCCCTGCCAACAGATAGCGGCGTAACGGTGATGCTTTGGCGGTTGAGTCAGACATGGGCACATTGTAAGGCATCATGGACAACAGCAAACTCCTGTCCATTTCACTGATCGTGAAACAGGAATCGATTGTTAAACATGCCTCAGACCCATGATCCCATTTGATCTATCGACTGAATGGATGCCCAAGTTATCCAACAGCCATTGACTGGCCAAGTGATAATTCAGAATTGGACGCAGATTCAGCGTGATGCGTTGATAAGCAATCAGCGATAGGTCACCGACTTGCCATCCACGGTCAATTCCATGAACACCGGCTTGGGTTTGTAGAAGACCAATTTACTCTTGGTGTCCAGCGCCATGATTGCCCGGTGTTTGCCAGCGGATATGCCCGGGACGACCTTGGTTTTGTCGAGTGTGATCACCTTGCCATCGATGGCAATCTGCTTGATGGGTAACTCGGATTTGATCTGCAGGTCGCCAGTTTTGGCAACATCAAAGTCAATGGCAGCGACAAAGTAAGCAGGCTTGCGGGTGAACTTGTTGGCGGCCTTGTACCAGTCCTTACTTTGACCAAACGGGAAGATGCGATCGTAGGCAAACATCTCGCTGGCTGCAGCATCGGTTGTGGACCACGTTGTCAGCAGGTCACCTTCGATCGTCTGCTTGAGCTGAGCATCGGTTTGGGACATCGCAACATAGGGGGCAAAGTCAAAGTCCTTGGGGACAAACGGGCCGGTGATGTGGGCAAAGTCGCGGATCATCACAGCCTTTTCTTCCGCGGTGGCTTCCGGGCCGGAGAGGTCGAAGGTCAGATGCGCCTTGGCCTTGACGTTGGGATCGGGCATGAACAGTTCCGCTGCGACAATTGTCTTGCCCTGCTTGTATCGGATACCGGGCTTGATCTTGCCGGGTGCGAAGGGAAGCTTGATGGTTTGGCCGGGTTTGAGTTGCTTGATGCGATCGTACTCGGTTCCGATTTCATAGCACAACGGTTTGCGGATCACGATGTAAATCGTGGAGATCGTTTCGTCGGAGTTATTGGTGACGGTGAGTAAAAAATCGCCCGAGGATTCATAGCCAAAGCCGAACGCGAGCCCGGGGATTTCATCACTGGTTTTAAGCTCAGCGGACTTGCCATCATCAAAGTGCAGCCAATCGACTTTGCTGGGCATTTGCTGATCCTGCGTGTAAGGCAGGTTGACCATCCAGCGTTGCTCATCGAGTTTGATGATGTCCAGGACTTTGTCATCGAGCATGACCTTGCTGGGTTTTGGGCCGGTGAGTGTGATGCTCAGAGGGACATCTTCACCTGCGTATTCAATGGTCGGGCGTGAGACTTTGTACGTGCCAACCTTGGATTCATCGGGCGTGATGAGCGTGTACTTGGCATTGAGCCGGTAGGCAGCGAATTCGGTTTGTGAGCAGTACCAGAAGTCATCTCGGCCGGCATACTCGCTGACAACTTCCTTGAACTTTTCCATCTCCGGCGCCGGTTGCCAGGGATGCACACCGAGGCTGATGCTGTAGTCGGTCTTCTTGTACTTTTCAGGGTTGTCCAGAATCTCTTTCATCTTGGCTCGGAACCGATCCGCATTGACTTTGCGGTCACCGGGGACAACCTGATTCACCGTGGAGAATAACCCCTTGGGCAGATACTGGGTGTTCTTGGCAAAGTGACTGTAGACACAGTGGTGATACCCACTGCGGACCAGCGCATCGGAGATGTCAGGCTGAGACTGTAGATCATGACCGGTCCAGTACGTGCCAAACGGGAAGGCGAATGAGTTGATTGAAAAGTCGACCTCGGCTTCACGTTCAATGCGGTTATGCAGAATCTCCCAGAAGACGGCATTGGGATTGACGGTGGTCAGCCAATAGTGATGGACGGTATGCCCCGCCACGCTGCAGCCCTGGGACGCAAGTGTGCGGGCGCCCGCTGCATCCATGAGACGGCCTGAAGCGTTGAGATAGAAGCTGCCCTTGATGCCGATGTCGACCATGGCTTTGTGCATGTTCAGGGCATTGGGGTTGTTGTCATCCCATCGCGCGGTAAAGGCCCAATCCTTATTGAACGGGACCGGCTGGATGTCGATCTTCGGTTGACTGTGATCCGACGCGATGACGAGGGTCTGGTTAAAAACGGTGACCTGGGCCTGGACAGTCTGACTGACCAGCAGCAGTGCACCAAGTAACAAACCAGCAAACACAGACAACGACAAGGGGCGCGTTTGAGACACGTGAAGCTCCATTACGGCGACTACGAAAACGTTTTCTAGACTTTGCTAATCCTAGACCGCTATAGGATGCCAGACAAGTGTCATTCGTGCAAATATTTCAGCCAGACCTTGTGATTGTCTCTCCCAAGTAGGTCTGAGCGTGAGCTTAAATGTGACGTTGCACAAAAATCATCACGTGATGATTGACTTCAGACACGCTGCCACCTACGATCATCACGTGATGACAAGCGAGATCGGGTATCCTGTATCGGATCTTGTGACAGGAGAGATGATGGGACGAAGTGACAGCCTTAAACGAATCGCTGAGATGACCGGGCTATCCGTGCCAACGGTTGTGCAGGTGCTTGGGACGCGTGGGCATCGCTACCGCCAGGAGACCCGCGAGAAAGTCCAGGAGGCCGCT
>JBICHS010000363.1:0-3126 GCA_043101135.1 Phycisphaeraceae bacterium JB051 | reverse complement strand
ATTGCTGGTACAGGGGCAGTCTCACGACATCGTTCTGTCATGTGAAAAATTGAAACTGCCCAAACAAGCCAAGACCTACACACTGATTCTTTCTGACCATGTGCATGGCAAAGCGATCTGGCAGTCACCACACCAGGATGTCACCAAGCCCTACACGCTCCCCAAACTGCCACGCGGGATGTGGTGGCTGACGCTTAAAGCATATGGCGATACCGATGAAGTGATTGGCTTTGAACATCTGTTTGTCAGTGTCATCGAATCCACGCAAAAGCAATTGGACTTGCCTGAGTCACAGCCCATCAGTCTGACTGCATGGCAGCAGAACAATCAACTCATGGTCGACATTGCCAACGCGGATCAACGCCAAGGCACGTTGCAGATCAATTGGGAAAAACTCACAGGCAAGGATTTACACAGTCAACAAATCGACCTTGCCAAAGTCGATCATTGGCCGTTGACCGTTTCATTGAATTGGCTTGCCCCGGGCATCACCGCATATGCAACATTGCAGCTTCAAGATGCCGAAACATCCGACGAATACCGCGTTTTACTCGGTAAAAAAGGCCAATATCCCAAGCAGTCGCCCGTCATTGATCAATCACTATCCAACATCAAACCTGTTCGGACTTTCAAAGGCACGGAGAACGCTTCAGCCTTTGCACCTTTCTCCCGTCATGCGGATGGCTTTAGAGAGATGATCCGCAAGATGCCATCGCATGGCAGTGATGCAGTAAGTCTCTCGGTTGTTGCTGCACAGGTTCAGCCGCTTGAAGGTGTCTACGATTGGTCGGAATATGATCAGTATCTCGCGGAACTCACCAAACAGCACGTGCCGTTTTTGATCCAAAGTATGGGCAGTGCCTTGTTCAATGCTCATCCCATTGAGACATGGGGCGATTGGATGCAGACGGATCATCACGCGGTCGATGTCTGGCGTCGTCGCTTGACGGTGAGCCCGGTATCACAGGCGTATCTGGAGAATGCTCAGCAGACGGTGCGCTTAGCCATCGAGCGTTACAAGAACCACCCGCTACTGATCGGTTACAACTTCATCAACCATGGCGGGGACAGTTACATTTTCCCTGATCATTTTGATCGTGTCACGGATTACAGTACTGCTGCCCGTGAAGTATTCCGTGAAATGATGCAGGAAAAATATGGTCAACTCGACAAGCTCAACCAAGCCTGGGCCAGTGATTTCAAGGCATGGGATCAGGTCATGCCCGCGGTGCCTGACTACGAAGCGAAAGTGAATCTGCACCCGGCCTGGCAGGATTTTACCGCGTTTAAACTTCAGCAGTTTTCGCAGACTTCCACCGAGATGTTTGATCGCATTGTGGATCAACTCGACCCGGACCGGCCGGTGGTTCACTATGTCGCTTACACCGGGCCGGTGGAATACATGTTCCAGAAGGTGACGCGTGATCCAGCCAAGTGGATGCTCTGTGATGGGGGTGGTGAGCATCACACGATGGATCGCATCGCCAACTTTGCCAAGCATTATGGCTTTGCCCGTCGCGGTGAGTCGCATAACGTCCCGCCTGCAGACATCATTCGCATGAAAGGGTTATTGACCAACGTCCTGCGGTATGGCTCAGAGCAGACTGCTTATGCGCTGGTTTGGAACTCGTTGCCAAGCATTCACCTCTCGCATTATCCCAAGAACCAAAAGCTGCAGGACACCATGAACTGGTGGTCCAAAGCGATGGGAGCGGTCGGGCAGATGCCACCCACGCAGGATGTCTCCACGGACGTTGCGGTGATGCTAAGTTGGGAAGATCAGTTCTATCGCACCTTGGCGTGGCGGTGGTATGCAATGCCCGGCGAATGGGCGCGGACGAATCTCATTGCTTGCAACATTGCAAACCCCACGTGGCTCTCCGCCATCTCCCCGAAATCGGCTTGGGATCAGGCCAAGGTGTTGCTTGCTCCTGATGACGCAACCATCTGGTCTGAGCAAATGGTCAGCCGCGTCAAGCAATTCGTCAGCTCCGGCAAGCATCTGATTGTCCTTGGAAACAGCGGGCAATACAGCCTCGATGGCTCAAATGATTTTCAATGGTTAAGCCAACTGGGCGCGAAATTGGATGTCAAGCCAATCAGCGCATTGCCTGTCAATCAACAGGTTGGTGATAAGACCTACCAGATCAATGCAACACTTGCCGTCACAGCCCGTGATGGCTTTAAACCTGATCTGCAAACACCAACGATGGTGCGTTGGACTTTTGGTCAAGGCACTGTCACATGGTTGCTGGCTGACACCGGGCAGACCGGGGACATGGCGGACATGAACTTTGCAGACAATGGCTTGACTGCTTTACTCAAGCAGCAGCTACTTGCCAACGGCGCGAGCATACAAGTTCAATCGTCTGACCCGCGTGTTTCTGCTGTTGTGCTCAAGTCAGCAAAGAAGCAGTATCTGCTCGTGAGCTATTACATCAGTATGCGTAAACCCGATGCCTACGAAACGGTGGACACGAGCATCACCTTGCCGAGTTTACGTTCAAACAGTTGGCAACTGGTGAACATGATCGACACCCAACCAGCAGTTGAACTGTCTGAAAATACGCAAGGCCAACAAGCACTGAAGCTGCATCTTCAGCCCGGAGATTGCCTGTTGTATGAGTTGATCCCGTGATTGCCATCACGCCCGTCATTCCCGCGCAGGCGGGAATCCAGTGGCATACACTGTGTACTTACACTTGCCACTCACTTATGTTCGCGCAAAAGTGAAATGCAAAATTAAACCATGCCCTGACGACTCATTGCACTGTTTGAGGCATGCCGACATAGCGTTTGAGTTCGGGGAAGAACTGCTCAAAGTCGTCTGCCAGGGCATCGTAGTTGTCAGTTAACTCATCAACAGCTTGTTGTAATTGAAAGTCGCGCCCGGTTCGTTCATAAATCCGATTGGATACGCGTAACAAGGTGTCACCAATGCCATCAACATGTTGATATGAACCTAACCGGTCATCAGCAATCATGCGGTCGATGGCAAACTGTGTATCAGCCGTAAACTGCACCGGGTAGTTCTGCATCTGCAAATACAACACGCTTGTGAAGTCCGACAGTGCCGAGGGGCAATGCTGCTCCCATGTGTTGGCTAAAAAGTGATCGTAGAAAATG
>JBICHS010000362.1:0-4932 GCA_043101135.1 Phycisphaeraceae bacterium JB051 | reverse complement strand
AGCCGATCGCCCAGAAGTAATGGTGATGAAGCATAGCCGTACATGATGTCAGGCGTGGGGAGTTGCCTTTGCCAAATGACATTGCCTGCATGGTCCGTGCAGATCATTTCACCTGTTGCAAAAATGCCATAGACACGCGTGTTATCCACGCACAGTGTTGGAGCAGCCACACCGGTATCGTCTGTTAAATCAGGATAGATTGGGGCTGTTGTACATGAAGCTTGCCAGAGTTGTTTGCCGTCTCTGGCATCAAAGCAGTAGACCGTGCGTTGCGTTTGATCACCACCTGCTACAAAAATTAAATCGCCCCATATCACAGGTGAGTTAAAACCGGGCAGTGCAATGGGGGTTTGCCACTTTGCTTTGAAATGCCAATGTTCAGGTCGTGCATTTTGATTGGGTAGCAACGAGCCTTTGAACCCAGGCCAGTGATGTGTTGCTTCCTGCAATGCTTCTGTGAGCAGGATCGGTTGGGGCGGTGATTGTTCTTGATTCGTCGCAGTCGCTTTGGGTTGATGCGTTACATCGTCGCGTGTGTGTGTTACTTTGAAAACGGTCATTTGCACTGCAAAGAGAATCACTGCCAGCCCAGCCACGCCACTGACTGCATACATGATTAATGCCTTGCGTTCAGTTTCAGATGAACGTGACGCTGCCTTGGGAACCACTAATTCAGGGGCAAAGCGATATCGATCAAATACCAGTAACAGGCATAGAATCAGAAATCCGATTCCCAGCAACATGAAGCCATACGCCTGACGGTCTTGGGTTTGAAAATAAGCTGAGCGATAGAGATAGTCCAGATCCCTGGCGGTCTGGGCAATGCTCGGATCATCCAGATTGGCAGATTTAAGTTGTTGTAATTGAGCCTGACTGTTGCTCAGAACATTCTCACGCTGATGGGCATCATGAGTCATCAATGCGCCCAGGACGATGATGAATGTAATCGTGACCCACTGACCAAAGCGCAGAATGGATTGAAGGCTGTTCTTAGACATGTCCCACCTTTCCCGGGACACGTTTATTTTCCAATGGGCAAGCTTGATAGCAACGACCGCAGCAAAGACACAGGCCGCTGTCGATTTGATAAGCATGTGCATTTTTGCGTCGTCGCGATTGAGCGATCAGTTCAGCCATCACACATCCAGCCATGAGCATCCCGCCAATACTCATGCCCACGGACAGGATATTGTTCGCTCGATGGGCGCTGGCTTGCAGGTTTTCAATCGCAAGCCCAGAGACTGCAAAGGAGCGGGTCGCGGATGTTTTACGATTGGCTTGTAGGTCGTCAAGTAAGCTGACGTCAGGATGTAATTGCGCAAACATCGGGGCTGAGACATGCCCGATTAACCCGCCTGCAAACAACGCCAACGGCAAGCAGGCAACAAGTAAGGTTAGCCGCTGCGTCCCCGCATGATGAAGCTGCGTTGTCTGGGCATCTTCAGGTGGAAGAATCGCGTTGTTGGGGCATCCCTGTTCGCAGAGTTTGCAGTTAATGCAATCCGAATTGGTGATGGTCGGTGGCTTGGCTGCGAAGATTGCAAACAATCGAAGCAACGCGCCATACGGGCACACGTAGCGACAGAATGGCCGAGAAATGAACAGCCCAACGAGCAGGAATACGATCGTCAAAACTGCAAAGGGAAAGGTGAAACTCAGCAGGAATAAAGGCAGGTACGGGTCCAGGTAACACACTGGGTAAACTGCACCCGACGCTGCCAGAACACTGCTGATAATCAATATCCCAATCGGCATCATACGCAAGACCCGATCAACTGCATTGGGCACATGAAGTGTCTTTAGACTCACTAACTCCTGCACTGCACCCAATGGGCATGCGCCGGAACAAAATAGCCTGCCCCAGACCAAAGCTGTAGCCAGTGGGATCACAAAGAGCAGCAAATAACCAACCGAGATCGCATGGCCATTTACAGCACTATCCGCGACGTTCTGAAATAACCCTACCGGGCAAGGACATGCCTTGAAGAGATAGCCAAAGACAATCAGACCTGCAAGGCACATCAGAATCATTGCCTTGCGTGAACGAAAACGATGGAGGCATATCCCACTCAATAGAAGGAACATTGTCACCAGCAAGACACGCCATAAGGTCGTGTCACTCACGTAGGATTCAAGTCCCATCGCAGGCAGCGTATGGTTTTCAAACTCTGGTGCAGGGAATCGTGCAGATGATGCTAAAGACAAAATCACGTTGCATCCTCCTGCAGGTTCTTGATCAGATACGGCATGTCCGGGCTGACTTTGACGAATGCATCAGCCGGACAAACACTGGCAATACGACACTGATTGCAATTGACGCAGATGTTATGGCGAACCTGCAGAAACAGTGAGCCATTGCCAAATGCTTCGCAACCTCTGACACACTTGGCGCAGGCAATGCACTTGTCTTCGTCAATCGTGTATTCGAAGTATGGGTCTTGAATATAGGTTCGATTGATTGCATCGGTGGGACACCGCAGGTTTTCACCCGCCGTATCAAACCTGGCTCGCTTGTCGTGATAGTAACCACTGCAAAAAAGACAATAGCCACACGACGCATATTGGTGAACACACTTGACCGCTGAGTGTGGCAGGATGCATTTCGTCACACACTTGCCGCAATGGGTGCATTTATCCGGGTCAATCTGCCAAAGTGTTTTGCTTGCAGTTTCAGCCTTGTTTGACTTTCTTAACAGAAGTGAAAAGGGCGCTGCAATGATGCCTGTGAGGATACTGTTGATAAACAAGCGACGTTTCATTTTTCAGCCTCTTTGAATGAAAGTGCCGTTGGTGTCCCACATGCTTTGAGTAATGGGCATTTCCTGCAATAGCCATCACGTTGACACACGTCGTTTTCTGTATCGTTGGTTTTGTTTTGTCCTGCTAAATGAACACTGCCTGCCGTCAGGCCACCCATGAGTAACCATCGCCCGATACGCTTTAAAAATCCACGTCGATTATTCATACGGAATCTCCAGTCGTTGAGATGTTCCAGCATCGAATAGATGGACAGCCTGATCTGTTTGATACATGTAAAAATTCTCTTCCGAAGTCGACAGTTTATTGCTGATGGTTTGCAGTAGATTCCCCGATGGGCTGTAAAGGCAAGCCTGTCGAGTCCCTTTCTCCATCGTGAGAAAACGCCCATTGGACATGGCTGCAAAACGAACAGGGTTACAGCAACCGCGAAATGCTTCACGGGGTTGCCATGATGCAATAAACCGTCCGGTTTGCGGGTCGAGTTGCTCAAGACGTTTCAAGCCGACATTGCCAACCCAGAGATGACCTTCTGGTGATAGTGATATCGGAAAGGCGGCGCCGGGAATGATAAAGCCATCTTCACCTTCAGACTCCCAGATCAGATCACCACTTGTTTTATCATGAGCGCGAACGGATTCACTTTTGAGATCGACCGAAAAGATCATGCCATCCAACTCAAGTCTGCGAGCATTCAGAAAGTCTTCAGGGATCGTTGGTTTAGCAGCAGGGGATGGGGGCGCAGGTGTGTTGGACACAAGTGAAAGGTTGTATAGCCCAAGTAACAGTAAGCCACAGATACCCGCAGCAAGGATCAGCTTTTGCCCAAAGGTGAAATTCATGGCTGTGACTCCTTCTTCAGATTCAAACAGACCATGGATTTGGAATCGCGCAGGATCATGATCCCATTGGCACAGGCAATTGGACCCCACGCGTCAACACCCGGGAGAATCTTGTGATGTGCACGATAAGTAAAGGTCTGATTCTCATAGCTGTAAACATGTAGCACGCCTTGGTCATCTGCAATCCAGAATGCATGATCCGCATAGATGTAGGGTCCCAGGCCAAACCTCGCCTGCTTGCCGGTTGAGGCTTTGATTGTGGGTAACGCATCAATATCTGCTGCGACCAGCTGACTGCGAAGTGCGCCTGCATCTTTGGGTTGAATGACAAAAAGCGTGTCGTCTATCACCAATGGTGTTTGTTGTTCCGACGCAGGACCTTGGGTTGGCTTCCATTGTTTTTGAATCGAAGCTGAGAATGTCTCGCCATGTTTGACAACTTGAAGTAATGCCGAACCAGCGCCATAACCTGCAGTCATGAAGAGCAAATCGTTTGCCACTTTCACAGGCGTTGGTGCCCAGACCGCAGGCTTCCAGTCTCTGCATTCCCAAAGAAGCATGCCTTTACGGTTGCATGCTGCGATCCCACCTAACCCTGCATAGATATATTGATCAACGCCCAGAAGCTCAGTTGACAATACCGACGCATGTGACATGCGGATGCCACTGGCATTGGGGGATTCCCACAGAATCTCTCCGGTATGTAGATCAATGCCAGCAATGAGGACCGTCTCACCACCGATTCCCAGGATGACTTTGCCATCATCAATCAATGGGCATTGGCCGGCATACCACTGTGGGACTTCACCACCATAACGTTGAATGATATCGAGAGTCCAAAGTAGATCACCTGTGATTGCATTGACTGCCATGACTTGAGCGGTGGGTCCAAACGTGACAACGACATTGTCAGCATAGGCAGGCACCGTTCGTGATTTGCCATGATTCCGTCTTAGTGGATTGTGATAGCTTCGCCGCCAGAGTTCTCTGCCATCTTGCACTGCCAGGCATCGTAGTGCATCAGCTTCCTGGTCTTCGAGGTAGTCCAGAACATAGACTCGTTCGTTGACAATGATCGCACCAGCATAACCTTCCCCCAATGATTGGCGCCAGAGTACGCTGGGGTCGTTTTCGTGCCAAGTTTTTACCAGTTTTGTACCATCAGATACCAAATTATTACCAGCTACGCCCCTGAAGCAGGGCCAACTGCCTGTAAAGGGCTTGAGAATCGAATCGGGTTGAAATCGATCGAAGTCTTTGCCGATTTCTATGATCTTGGTTTTAACAACTCGATTCTCAGATTGATCGCGCAAGGGGCTTGCATAGGTGATCT
>JBICHS010000361.1:0-3146 GCA_043101135.1 Phycisphaeraceae bacterium JB051 | reverse complement strand
TCCAACAATTTCAAGTGAGTATCCTTTTAATGTCCCAAACCATCGCCCCCAATGACGTGAGCCTGGCAGTTGACCTTGCAGGCCTCAAACTCGATAACCCCATGATGACGGCCTCGGGTACCTGTGGCTATGCCTACGAGTACCAGGACTTTGTCGACCTGCACAAGTTCGGTGCCTTTGTCACCAAGAGCATCTCCGTGGAAGTCCGTAAGGGCAATGAAGCCTACCGCATTGTCGAAACACGTGGCGGGATGATGAATGCCATCGGTTTGGCCAACGTTGGTTTGGACGCTTTTGTCAAGGACAAACTCCCGCAACTGATCGCCATGCGTGAAAAGGGCCCGCGTATTGTCGTCAACGTCGCTGGTCATAGCATTGAAGACTATATCACCGCAGCAGGCACGATCGCGCAGAACAACAGTGTCGATGCCATCGAACTCAACGTCTCCTGCCCCAATGTGGGTGACGGCCTCGTGTTCGGCACGGACCCAACCATGCTCAAGAAAGTGGTCGCTGAAGTCCGCGCTGCCATGCGCACTGATTGCAAACTCATCGTCAAGCTCTCGCCCAACGTCGGTGATATCACCAAGACCGCAGGCGCAGCAGTGGATGGCGGGACCGACATCCTGAGCATGATCAATACGTACACCGCGCTGGCGATCGACGTGAACAAACGCCGCCCGCGCATTGCCAACGGCACAGGTGGTCTCTCCGGCCCGGCAGTCCGACCTCTGGCGGTCTATCTCACCAGCCGTGTTTACCGCGAAGTCGCCAAGAAAGCAGGCGTTCCCATCATCGGTATGGGCGGTATCCAATACTGGCAGGACGCTGCCGAGTTTCTCATCGCCGGTGCCACCGGTTTGGCTGTCGGCACAGCGCTCTTCGTTGACCCTGCGACACCCGTCAACGTCATGACCGGCCTCAAAGACTATTTGGCCAGGCAGGGCATCACCGACATCAACGACATCATCGGCACCCTCAAAATGCCTGGGGACCAAGGGTTTTGATTGATCTCTGGTTTTAAAGACAAATTAGCCACAGATGCACACAGATGAACACAGATAAAGACATGACATCACGCAAAGACGCAAAGCCGCAAAGTCAGATTTGGTAATTTTGCTTGGCGGCTTTGCGTCTTAAGCGAAGCGAGCGTGAGATGATTGGCTCTTTGCCTTGATCTGTGTGTATCTGTGTTCATCTGTGGCTAAAAATGCCTTGAAACATTGTGCCAACGCCTTGCCATCAAACCATGAAACAAACCTTCGACGATCTTCTCCAACAGCACATTGCTCAACTGCCCGATTGGGTGGCGGTCCGTCTGGAAGAGATCCCGGTGATTGTGGATGATGAACCGTCGGATGCGGATTTGGCGCTTGTTGGGCTCAATCGCAACAGCAGTGAACTCTGCGGTCTGCACACCGGCGTGCCCATTACCGAGCGTCGTGTGGAACATGCTTATCGCATGCCCGATCACATACAGCTGTTCCGTGGCCCGATCACGCGCGTTGCAAAAAACACCGGCAGTTCACTGTCGGAGCAAATTCGTATTACACTATTGCATGAAATCGGCCACCACTTCGGATTGGATGAAGACCAGTTAACCGATCTGGGGTACGGCTGAATTCAACGACATTGCAAACCTCAAGACGCCAAGAGAAATCTGTACGCTCATGCTCAAACTTGCCACCATCCTGGACAACCCCGGCGAACCAACCGCCAAGACGCGCTACCGTGATCCAAACCTGCTCAAGCAATTGGGCTACAACGGTCTGGTCCTTTACGAGACCACCGGCCTTTCAGGATTGATGGGCGCAGACAGTGTGCAAAGCGGCGAACTCCGCCGATGGATCACCAAGGGCTATGACCATGTGCGTGCGATCACCGAACAAGCCAATCAGGCTGGCCTTGACGTTTATCTGACGTATGACGTTTTGTCTTTGGCAAGATCCATCGTCGATGATTCACCCAGTCGTTACGTCTGTAAAAATCGCCCCGGCACATTGTGTCCTGCAAGTGAAGACACGCTCAACAAATCCGTCGAAGCGTTGGATCACCTGGTGCGGACCTTCGGTGATGCTGCGGGGGTGGTCTTGCGTATCGGTGATAACGATGCAGGGCGTCTACCTTACCTGGTGGGCAATGATCTCTACGCGCCGCATTGCGCACGCTGCAGCCAGTTTGGTCGAGCGGATCGCATCGTCTCCGTCTTGACACGTTTTTATGAATTGGTTGTTGGTACGCATAACAAGCGTCTGATCGCTCGTGCCTGGAACCTGCGTCCCAACGGCATGCATGATTCCGTGGAGCTCTGTGATCGTATTCGTGACCGCCTGCCCGGCGAGGAAACCGACGATCGTTTTGTGCTCAGTTTTAAATACACACAGACTGACTTCTGGCGTTACCAGCCGTGGAATCAGGCGTCGCTGTGTTTTGGTCAACGCCCGATCATGTACGAACTGCAATGTCAACGTGAGTTTGAAGGCAAGGGGGGCATCCCCAATTGGCAGGTGCCGATTTGGCGCGATGGTGATCCGGCAATCGAAGATGATGACCAACGCGGTGGTCTGGCAAAGGTCACCAGCAAGATCAACTTCTCAGGCTTATGGGCCTGGGTCCGTGGTGGGGGTTGGGGCGGTCCCTTCGTTGCCAATGAGGATTGGATCGACGCCAATGTCTATGCCGTCCCACGACTGGCGGAGAACCCGTCCATGCCCAGCAAACAGTTGGCTGAGGAATGGGTCGATAAACGCGTTGGTGTGCCCAAGACCAAAACCAAGAAGGCCATCTGTGATGTCCTTGAAGCTTCTGTCCAGTTTATTCTCGATGGGTTTTACATCGGCCCGTATGCATCGAACAAAGCAGACGCATGGCATCCCAACGCGGACTGGATTCAGGACGATCTGGTTGATGCCGAAGCGGCATGGCGTATGATTCTGCAGCTTTCATTTGAGAAGCTTGATCAGGTGGGTGTTGAAAAGAATCGTGCCGTTGCAGCGGTTAGTGAAGTGCGTCAGGCATTGCACAAACAAATTAACGAAGCCAACCGCTCACGTGTTGAGCCGATGTTCAACTCACTGATGTACACCGAGTCACTTTACAGTGCAGTCAGTGATCTGCTCCAGGGCATGGTGGCCTTCCGTCAATGG
>JBICHS010000360.1:0-3885 GCA_043101135.1 Phycisphaeraceae bacterium JB051 | reverse complement strand
TCGTCACTCCCGCGCAGGCGGAAGTCCAGTGGACCTTGCAAGCGTCAACTGTATACCACTGGATTCCCGTCTGCACGGGAATGACAGACCGCACATTTGTGAAAATTCAAAATCAAAAAACCTTATGCACCGCTACACCATTCATTTTTCAGGTCACGTTCAAGGCGTTGGTTTTCGCTACACAGCCTGTCAATGCGCAGAGAACTGTGCGGTTGCAGGCTATGTCATGAACCTGCCCGATGGCCGGGTAAAACTGGTTGTTGAAGGTGAAAAACAAGAACTCGACGCCTTGCTCACGTCGATCAAAAAGCACATGGGGCGCAATATCTCAGATGTGAAAGTCGATGCGTCCACTGCGACCAACGGCGAGTTCGGCAAGCCCACCCCCGGCGGCCTGACGGTACGCTATTGATAAAACCGCTTGCGGTTTAGCGCGACATCAATCACGATTCACAACACCCTCACAGCAATAAAAAACGTTCAGCCCGCGGTAAGCCAACTGACGAATTCAGACTCCGACACCACGCCGACTTGGCGCTTCACCGGCTTTTCATTGCTATCGAACATGATCACTTCGGGAATCGCCTGGCCGGCGCCCCATGATTGGACACGCTGGATGTCACTGTCAGATGGTTCAGTCAAATCCCACACCACCGGCGTGAACTTGGCTTGAATCTTTTCATCCACCTCGGGCAAGCTCAACACATCTTTCTTGAGAATCTGACAGGGGCCACACCAGTCAGCCGTGAGCATCAGCAACACAGGCTTACCGGTTTGCCTGGCAGATGCAAAGGCCTTGTCGACATCGTAGCTCCACTTGGTCAGATGAACGACATTGCCTTTGATGGTTGCCAAACGAGAAGGAATCGGCGTGCCATGGTCTGTAACTGCACCATTTGTCGTAGCTGTCGGCTGAGCATGATTGGATGGATTGAGCATCAGCCAGATCCCCCCGCCGACAATCAGCAGGCTCAACCCCAGGATGGTAAAAATAGAGGTAGACGACTTTTTCGCAGATGTTTGTTCATTCATGGTACTGGCCAAACGCGCCAACACAGCGCTTTATTCCAAACGGCATATACAAAAGTGAAAGGGCATCTTTCAAGGCAACCGAGCCAAAATGACTCGGCTATCTTTACATAGCCCGGTCATTTTGGCCGGATCCCACAGGATGACCATCCGATGCTCATCCACCTTGAGATTGACAATTCGATCCATTATTCGGACTCAGCAAGCTGTCTGGGATGCTGATTGGCATCATAGAGTCGGCGTTCGATGCGCTTAAGGCCATTGAGAATATCCATTGCCGAACGGAAGACCGGGCGTTGCGGGTCTTCAGGTCGAAGGATTGAGCCGGTGAGATTGTTGATCTGACGGGCTTCGAGCGATTCCTTGGTGTAGTGAATCTGATCGCGGAACTCGGGGTTGTTATGCGGTCGGTTCATCTGCACAGCCAGGTAGAAAAAGTCGATGGCTTTATCCACGCGCTGGTGTTGATCGGAGATGATCTTGCTCGTCACGCGGCCGGTGTCTTTCCATTTGCCCAGCAGGCGTTGAATTTGACTGGTGCGCATCATCTCTTCGAACAACGTGGTGAGCATCGGGCTTTCGGTGAGGTCTTCACCCACACGCACCGCAGAGCCAAAGTCGACAAAGCCGACCTGTCCGTTGGAGATGATGATGTTGTCCAGACGCAGGTCCAGATGGATCATGCCCCCCTTGTCATGCAGGGTTCGCAGCAAATCAGCAGACTGCATGGCAAATTCGATCTGACTCATGGGCTTACCACCGAGGCGCATCCAGTTCAGATATAGCCGTCGGACAAAGCCGCGTGAATCCTTTTCATAACCGATGACTTTGGGCACGCGATGACGGTAGTCCTCGGGCATATCTCGCTGGAGAATGTTGAGGATGGCTGTCTCACGTGAGAGGAAAATCGGGAACACACTGTCCACGAGTTTGCGGGCACGCTTGAGGACCACGTCATGATCCAGCTGCGGGTGTTTTTCCTTAAGTCGCCAAACCACGTTGTCCAGTGATGGTACTTCCTTGAGCACGACATAGCCGTACTCTGCGTTTTCATTCTTGGCCAATTGGACGTGGTAGGTGAACCGCTCCGTGGTCGTGCCGGGCATGATCAACTGGAGCTTACGGGCGATGAAGTAGTAACCTTTTTTGGACAGCAGCGGGATGGTCATGCCCATGATCTTGGTGCGGATCGGGGCGATGGGCTGCTCGATGATAAAGCCCCCCTTGTCATGGAAGGCTTGCTGGACACTGACGGCTTCGTCGTAGTCTTCGGTGAGAAAGACATAAGTGCCCCCCCAATGCAGATGTTCGAAAATCTCTTCGGGGGTGGTTTCCTGGCCGCTGGTCGCAAACCAGTAGTTGACCATGTTGGGGGTTTGGCTCAGTTCGGTTTCGGGCTTGCCGAAGTCCTGATATTCCTGATCGTTTTCAAAGACCTGTGCGACAAGTGCCTGTTGAAGCTTGGTGAGTCGGGGCGAGGCAGGTTGGTGAGCTGCGTTGGCGGTCGCCGTGTCGGGACGACTACTGCTGTGAGTCGAAGCCGACCCCATGGAGCTGCTGTCTGCGGGAATACTCGAAGCCTGTTGGGGCATTGTGGTCATTTACTTCCCATATCCGAACCCCGGATACTCACTTACCCATGCGGACGGCCCGGTCGTCCACTTGGCAATGATCGTCAGACTGGTTTGGAACGTACCGATGTCCAGCGGTTATTGCCAATCACCTTACGGTTATTGTCGAACAAACAGGGACTTGAATGTAGTCCCAATTCCATAATGTTGGGTAAAACTTCCAGTTTTTCGCCCGATGACAACTGGTTATCGGACAGATTTTGGCGTGCTGCTGAGGCATGAACAAGTTCATCTGTGTTCACTAAATTTAGTTAAAGTCGGTGTTAGCGGATCGGATTCACATCGAAATAAAAGCCGTGCCTCTCCCGAGATACGGGTTGCGTCAACGATATCCGATCTGCATACCCGTGCCCCGGGAGGGACACGGCTTTGGGGTGATCGTCAATCATGACGCAAACGCATCAAAGCTGATACCGTGCATGAGCCAGATCGACGGTGTTGTCGTTGGCCATGGGGACTTTTTCTTTTTTGAGAATTTTGGCTTTCTTGTCCAGCCCGCCTGCGTAGCCGGTGAGTTTACCGTTGGAGCCCACCACGCGGTGGCAAGGTACGTCCGGCGAATAAGGATTGCGGTTCATAGCCATCCCTACCGCGCGATACCCCTTGCTCTTGAGCTTGGTTGCGATGTCGCCGTAGGTCACGACCTTCCCCTCAGGAATCCGAGCACAGATCGCCCAGACCTTTTCGACAAAGTTCATCGAAGGCAGAATCCTGCCTGCAAAAATCGCAGTCTTGATCTTCTCACTGGACGCAGAAAGCTTGGCGGGCATGGCGGAGTCCTTTTTATTGTTTGTTACCACTCTGGTCAAAGACATTAAACCACAGATGAACACAGATGAACACAGATATCCAGGGGTAAACTCATATTCCTGTTATTCAGGGACAATAGTCTGCATGCCATCATATTCCCAGTAATCAGTAATTTGACGAAGCTTAACGACGACCTGCTCCCAAGTGTCTGCTTCAATCGACTCAATTACTGCTTCCAACGTGGCTTTGACTGTTTGCACGTCCAATAGTTCAACCAACACGCCTCGGAATACGCCCTTGTCATCGAGTGCTTTGTGCTTGCATGATGACGTTGCCACCCAAAGGCCAAACAACTCTGAACCG
The DNA here is from genome assembly GCA_043101135.1 of Phycisphaeraceae bacterium JB051. GTDB lineage: Bacteria > Planctomycetota > Phycisphaerae > Phycisphaerales > Phycisphaeraceae > UBA7800. The sequence continues at coordinate 112 of JBICHS010000360.1, read as the reverse complement.
TCACTGCCACCGGGTCCAATTTCAACATACAAATGCAATGCAGCATTCCACGGGTCGGCAATGGATCGAACAATGTCCGTCCAATCACGCTCATCAATGGGGTCAATGCTAC
>JBICHS010000359.1:0-4609 GCA_043101135.1 Phycisphaeraceae bacterium JB051 | reverse complement strand
AAGCTCGGCCCGATCCTGGCACTGAATCCGGACCAACTCCCAGAGGCTGGACGCTTGAAGTTGGACATTGCTGATCCTTCGCAGGTCTCTGAAAAACAGGCTTTGGCGCTCAAAGCCCTGGTAAAAGATGTCAAAAAGCGTAACGAAATCAAAACCTATTTCCCACCTCAAGCCGTCGACCCCTGTCGTCTGGTTGAACCAACCTTGTACACCACACGCGATGGCAGGCAGATGAGCTTGATGCGAGATGACCGTTTTTCGCATCGCATGTATGTGAGTCTCTACGATCCGCAGACCAAGACCTGGTGTAAGGGATTGCCAACCAACATCCCTGATTCGCCATCACTCAGTGAAGCAGCCAACGTTGAGGACGGGCGCGTCCTGCTGGTGGGGAACAACATGGCAACTGAGTTCGACAAGCAAACGCCGCGACATTACGGCAGAGATCCCCTGATGATCAGTGTCAGCTATGACGGGTACCGTTTTACATCAGCCTACGCGCTACGTTGTGGTCGCCAGTCATTCAAAGTGCCGTTCGTCCGTGGGCGGGGCGGTGGTGCGCAGTATCCCGATGTCAAAATTGTGGGTGATAAAGTCTATGTTCTCTACTCCATGGGTAAGGAAGATATCGCCATCTCGGTTGTGCCTCTGTCTGATCTTAAATGATTCGTGATGTGACAAAACGCCTTGTTTTATAGTCTGTATTTGATCAATCTGAAATTGGAAAGAGTTTAAATATGCGATGGATTCTCGCTGTGATGTTACTTGGTCTGATCACGATTCCCTCTGAGGCAGATGATGCCATCCTGGCTTTTTGGGATTTTGAGCAGGTCGAAGGGCGTAGCGTTCCCGATAAAGCCTATCAGTTCAATGGTGTTCTGTTTAACGGGACGGATCCTTATGTGCTCAGTGATGACCAGCTGGGCCCGTTTGTCACTGCAGGCTACAAGTCGCCAAGTTCGGCTTTGGCGTTCAATACGCCCGATCGAAAAGATCGCAAGATGGACAGCATGTTCATTGGCAATGGTTACAAGCTCAAACTCGGGCAATCCGATTGGACCATGACCGGTTGGATCAAGTGCACTGGCTTTGAGCCCAAGGAAACCAACCATATGGTGGTGATGACCAACACCAGGCCCAATCAACATGGGCTAAATCTTCTGGTCCTGAGGCCGGGGCATTCGGCACGTGGATGTCTGAATGTTTCACTGCGTCCTCAAGGCGATGAAAAACCGATCTATGTCAATTCACGTAAGCCAATTGATGATGGGAAATGGTACTGGTTTGCTGTGCGTGTGCAGGATAAGAAACTTTCACTGTGGCTTGATGGGCAAAAACAAGGTGAACAAAAATTCCGTCAAACCACCACCGCAGACCCTTCAGGCATGCTGTTTTTTGCAACGCGTGATGGTTATCACTGTGCCTTTCGCGGTGCCTTGGATGATCTGTTGATTTACAACAAGGCCATGGATGTCAAGACAGATGACAAAGGCAACCTTGTCTCTGGTCAGCTATTTGATTACTGGAAAAACGGCATCCAATCACTGGAAAAGTGACCGACTGACTTGTTGAGTAATACCTGATGTTTGATCGATCTTTTAAATCCAAAATCACTGCCATCGTTCTGGCTTGCTTTTGATGTAGCAGGGAGTCTGGCCGCATGTCATGTGCATGTTTGTGGCATACGGAGAATACGTAAAATGCAACAGAAAAAATTACCCCAGGGCATCTGGCCCGTGATGCTTACCCCGTTTGATCAAGATGATCAGATTGACTGGCAAGCCTATGAACAACTCGTTTCTTTCTACCTTTCACAAGGTTCAGACGGTTTGTTTGCGACATGTGGATCGAGTGAAATTCGCCAACTCACCGATGACCAGATCATTGAACTGGTCCGTAAAACCATAACATTAACCGCGGGTCGGGTGCCCGTTGTCGCCAGTGCCATTCGCTTTACTGATAGATCGCATCAGATCGAATTTGCCAAACGTGTTGCAGATCAAGGTGTTGATGCAGTGGTGTTCTCCAGCAATCAATTTGGTGGTCCAAACGAGCCCGAAGCTCATCTTGAATCAGCAATGATGCAAATGGTAGATGCCTTGCCACAGACACCGTTGGGTATTTATGAGTATCCCAACCCGTACAAGCGGCTGGTCTCGCCTTCGTTGCTTGGGCGACTTGCTCAGACTGGACGCTTTGCATTTTTCAAGGATACGTGCTGTGATCTGCAACAGCTCAAGCAGAAAATCGATGCTGTCAAAGGCACACCGTTACGAATCTACAATGCCTATGCCGTTTCACTGGGTGATTCTATCGATGCTGGCTGTGATGGTTTTTGTGGTACGGGAACCAACTTCATCTTCGAGCCCTTCCGTTGGTTGTGTTCCTCTGAACGTACAGACCCCCAGCTTCGTAAAGAGATCGACAAGTTCTGGCCTCTGTTTCTGGATGTGGTACGTAGGGCATATCCAATGAGTGCCAAGATGTTCCTGAAACACCGTGGCATTGACATCCAGGCATTTTGCAGAGATTGGGATCGTGAGATGGCACCACCCACATATGAACAGCTGGATCAAGTCATGCAGGCATATGAACAACTGTCTGCCAAGCTTTATCCGGATTCTGCGACGTTATCCTGCTCGTAAGCTACGTGGTATTGGATTAACCTCGCGATACACATTGCCCAGACAGAGGCTTGGATATGTGAGGTTGATTGAGACCTTTTTTATCGCATTAATCAAGATCAAGCGTCGAAAGAATATCACGGATGCTTAACCGCGCACCGCACACCACGGTATCAGCTGCACCGTAGTAAACCGTCACCGTATCGCCATCCACGGTATGGCCATTCGTGAAGATACATTGACTGTAAAAACCGTCTTTCTCTTCAGGCGATGTTGGCTCCATGATTGGTTCGTCACTACGGGCCAGAACTTTCCACGGTTCATTGAGATCAAGCAGAATCGCGCCCAGGCAATACCGGCCGTTTTCATCTGCTCCGTGGTAAATCTCCAGCCAACCTTTATCAGTGCGTATCGGCGCGCAACCACCACCCACACGTTGGCTATCCCATTTACCAGCTCTTGAATGTGCAAGGCATTGATGGTTGCCCCAATGTGTCGCGTCCGGTGAGCTGGCTAACCAAATGTAATTGCCACCCAGTTCCTTGCTGCTTGGACGATGCAGTGCATAGTATTGACCGTTGATCTTTTCTTCGAAAATGGCAACGTCCTTGTTATGTGGTGGCAGGATCAAACCCTTGCGGTTAACCGTCTGCCAATCCTTTGTCGTTGCATGCCCAACGGCAACACCATTGCCAGATACTGCGGTATAGGTCAAGTGATATGTCTCACCAATCTGTGATGTCCGGCAGTCTTCAATGCCGTAGGCTTCGTATTTACCTTGCCCCATCATGAAAGGTTTGTCGTCCACGATGAAATGTTCGCCGTCAGTACTCCATGCCAATCTCAGGTGTGAGACGGTTGTAAGTAGGTCATCACCTTTGTACGTGATCACGCGCGGGTCATCGGCTTGTAAGTCAGGATCATTACGATCAAGCTCAAGGATTTTCATGCCTGTTGGTTCGGATTCATCAAGCAGGGGGACATTGATGGTGGATGCGGTCGCAGGTGCATTTTCAGCTATACGCAGTAACAAACCGGTCTTGCCATTGAAGACAAACGCGCCAGGATTCAAGACGCACTCGACGATTAACCCATCCTGTGATGGCTTGACGTCTGCGGGTTTGATGATTGGGTTATGTGTAAAACGCTTGGCAAGGTCAGCCATGATCAGACTTTCAATGATTGTGTATTCGTGACAATCCGTGCTTAAAGGCATGTTATCAATCATGGCCAGATTTGCACGAGAAACGGCAGGTTTTCAGATGCTGATGACACGCGACGCAACACGCCATAATGCATTGCATTCCAAGGATGCCCACGATCGGACCACTGAAGATGGGTCGTTCCTTGCTCATCTTTATGGCTCCACCAGACGGACAATCCCATGTCATGTGCAGTCGGCCAATGGGTTTGTTTGAACATTGCATATGGGATAAACATCTCAATGTTGGATGCCTCACCATCACGTTTGACTGCTGATGTAACACGCACGCGTGGTGATGTCTCGCCGCGGCTTGCAATAAACTTACCGTTCTTGAAGCCTGCGTTGATCCAGTAATACCCACCCGGTTGGCCGAGTTCTTGAGCAGGGCGGGGATCAAAGAAAACCGTCAGTCGATCATTGTCGATCTGCCCCGTCACCTTCATTGCCATGTACAGGCCCTGGTCATCCGACTTGAACGCAAATGACGGATTGCACGCATCAATGCTTGGGCGAAAATCAGCTGGGCCATGAATCCAGCAGGCTTGCGAGCGTTGGCCCAGTGGACTGAAAGTATGTTCCTGCCATTCATTGAGATCACCATCAACGTTTGCTTGACCGATGATCGCTTGAGCAAATTGCGTGAAGCTCAGTGTGGCCGTTGCGGTCTGGTTTTGATGCGATGTCACCAACGGCATGACGCCTACCTGTTGGTTCTTGGGTAAATCAATGCTTTGGATCACACGACTGTTGCCATCACGCATTTGAATGTGAAACGTTGAAC
>JBICHS010000358.1:0-5626 GCA_043101135.1 Phycisphaeraceae bacterium JB051 | reverse complement strand
GGCATTGGAAATAACCGAGATTCAAAACCACCGGGCGTCCGGATTTGAAGTAGTCACCCAGCGTAACCGTTTGGCCAAGTTCATTGGTGAATTGCGTAACAAGAGGAAGCTTGGCACCGAGCTTCTGTTCGATGGTCACGCCAGCGATTTCTTCGGGACTGCGTTCCTTGCGAGACAGCGTGTCATCCAGGGTCCGCGCATCGTTTTGCGGATCAACAATCAAGGCAGGTGGCTTGGAGATCACACTGCGGCCACGGTTCTCCACCTTGATTTCGTTGGCGGTCTCACTGGCGGCATGAACCACTCCCACCTGCATCGCAAGCAGGATCAGCATGACACAGCCACGGGCAATCGACTTGCGCTTGCGACGTGAAAACGTGACAACTCCGGCTTGATGGGCGGTAGAAGGTTTCATGAGGTTCTTCTTTTTCGCGATCACTGCTGCACGGGTTCGACAGGGCGGTGTCGAGGTTCAGGAGGTGTGCAGCCAGCGAACGTGTAATGTTCTTTACTTTTTGTTCAGCGACTGTGCCGTCAACTTGATGGCATCGTCGATTGGAATTGAAGCGATCTGTTTCTGTTGATTGATCCAACGGTAACTGTTGATCTTCTCTTGCTGTTTGAGCTTGACTTCACGAAGCACCCAGTTGGGGTTGTTGGCTTCCTTGAGCACTTGTTCATTGTGCTGCTCATAATAGAACCATGCCTGCAGGGCAAAGACCACCACGACCAGCAAAACGGTACTCACCGAGCCAATGGCCACCAGCGTCGGGATGTCCACGTATTCTTTTTCAACAGTCTTCAGTGCCATAGGTCACCTGCTTCATTTCACTGGTCAAAACCAGATTACATATTCTTAAATGCCAGCGACTCGGTCATGCGCGGGTCCTTCTGCGGGACGATCGCGTTGAGCGAACCCACCCACACGGCGCCAGCAACAAACAAGCCACCCAAGCCGATCATGGTCAGAATTTCAATCAAACCAACCTTCAAACTCACGCTCATCTCAGGCATGATCAGCCACCACAGGTCAACCCAGTGGAAGACCAGCAGCCACACCGCCCAGAACACCAGCGTCGCATTGGTTCGTTTGATATGACGGCTCATCAAACCGACAAACGGGATGAAGAAGTTACAGAAGATCATCGCAATGCTGATGATGCTCCATGAGTTGAAGTCAGCCCGAACCGTCGTCGCACCACGGGCCACAAACCAGAACGTGGTTTCAGGCAAAGATGCGTACCAGATGAGCATGTACTGTGAAAAGGCGATGTAAGCCCAGAAGACCACAAAGCCAAAGAGGAACTTGCCATGATCGTGCAAATGTTCCTTGCTGACGGTGTCCTTGTCGATGATGCCCTTGTTACGCAGGAACGAAAGCACCAGAATCAGCACCGCGAAAATCGAGAGCATGCAGCCTGCAAAGTAGTACACGCCAAAGATCGTCGAGAACCAGGCAGGACTCAGTGACATGATCAAATCAAACGTCGCATAAGTCACTGTCACCGCAAAAAGCACAATGGCTAACGGCGAGAAACGTTCCAGGAAACGCGTCAGCTGCACGTCACCGGTGCTGTCCTGTTCAACGCTCTTTTTCCAGAACGTGAAACTCAGGCCAATCCAAACGGCGAAGTAAATCACCCAACGGGCAATGAAAAACGGCACATTCAGGTAGGCCGCTTTCTTGGCTGTGTAGATTTCTTCGGTGTGCGGATCAATCACCCCGGCAATGCGGCCGCGACCGTCCAGTGTCACAGCAGGCTCCGCGTGTGCGTCATCAACAACGACTTCTTTAGCCGGCGAAGCGTGAGCGTCATCAGCTGCATGCGCGTTTTTCTTTTCATCCGGAGCGTAATCATCACGCGCGGTCAGTGAAGCGTGTTCGTGTTCGTGTTTTTCATCAGCATCATGCTTGGCGTGATCATCATGACCACGATCGGCATGATCACCGTCAGCCGGGGCATGATGAGCATGCGAGGCAGCCCAGGGGTAGACATCGCCACCGCCCAGAAGCACGTTACCGGCGATCGGCAGGAACGCAATCGCCATCACAGGCATGGTCATCGCCAACACCTCGGCAACGCGACGTGAAGTCACACTCCATGCTGCCCGCGAGACGTGTTGGATACAGACAAAGAACAACGCGCCGAGGCTGATACTCAGGAAAAAGGCAAAGGCGATGATGTAGGCGAACATGAAGCGCGTCAGCCCGTAGTTCCCTACTGCCGCCAGAATGATGGCTGGAACCAGGGCACCGATGGCACCGACCGCCGGGATGCAGAGCTTGCCCCCTGTCAGCTTGCCAGCGGTTGAAGCTTTGCCGGCGTCCGGGCTTTGTGTTGTTTCTTGTTCAGTCATCCGAGTACTCTTTGTTTTTCAGGGACTAGGGACCAGCGACTTGGGACGAGGGAAAAGACATTTCTTTTCCGATCCCATATGTGCTGTATTCCCTACTCCTGCCTTGTTGTCTTAAACCCTAGTCCCTAGACGCTAGTCCCTAGACGCTTGTATCACCGCAACGTCGGTTTCACGTCTTCGGGGACACTGCTGATCGGTGCATTTTGACTTAACTGTAACGCACGGATGTAGGCGACAATCGCCCAGCGATCCTTGACGGGAATCTGTTTGCCGTAACCGGGCATGTTGCGAATGCCGTGGGTGATGGTGTTGAAGATGTGGCCTTCTTCACGATCACGCACCATTTCGGTGTGCATGGAAGTCGGCGGGACCCAGGTGGCCTGCTGCAATTCCATCGCACGCAGATGAACAGTGCCTTGACCATAACCATCTGAGCCGTGACAAGGCGTGCAGTAAATTTCGTAACGTTGCTGACCGCGTTTAATAAAGTTCTCATCAATGGTCAGCTCTTGGGGGAAGCCCTTGAAGTAGGACACTTCGAACTTGCCCTGCTGCTGGGTTTCGACACGCTCGTAACCGCGGTAGTAGTGATCCGATTCCTGCACATCACCAAAGGCAACCGTGCCGGGCACCGGTTCACGCATGGCCCGACCATCTGCAAAAATCGCGCTGGTGGCCTGCGGGCGGTACTTGGGCTGTTGATCCATATCCTGGAAGATGTGGATGCGTGGTTTTTCAGATGTGGAAAACCGTCTCTTGGCAATGATCGACATCGGCAACCAACTGATCACCGCACCCATCACCAGAATAAACACGATCCAGAAGACAGGACTCTTCAGCGTTCCACCAGATTTGTTTTGCGAGTGGTCACTCATGATTAATCCTCAACCTCCTCGACACAAATCGGTGACAGACTGTTAAGCAGGTCCGTCGTTCGCTGCGTATCAAAGATCGGGTCCGTCGCTTCAATGACAACGACAAAGCGGTCATTGGTTACGCGGCTAAATGACTTCTTTTTGAACAGCGGGTTGTAATGCCAGGGCAAACGGTTGAGGCCGAGCATGCCGAACACCGCACCGAAAGCCGAAAGCAAAACCGTGGTTTCAAAAATCACCGGGATATTGGCCGGCAGTGAAAACTCCGGCTTACCGGAAGTCAAAAACGGATACTCAAACACGTTGGCATACCAGGCCAAACCCAGGCCACCGAGCAGGCCGGTGATCCCGCCACCCAGAACCAGCCAGGGCAGAATCGTGGGCTTGATCCCCATGGCATCATCAATGCCGTGAACGGGGAACGGTGAGTGGGTGTCCCATTTGGTGTAGCCGGCATCGCGGACTTTTTCCGCTGCTGCCAGAATCGCGTCCACCGAGTCAAACTCGGCAATCAACGCGACCACCTTCGACGGGGCGTCAGGTTTCTTGGTGGGCATTCCCAATACCATTAGTGCTGCCCTCCTTCATGATGCTCGTCATGATCGTGATGAGCATGGGCCTGCGGGGTCACGTTCTTGACTTCGGCCATCGCGACCATCGGCAGGAACCGACAGAACAGCAGGAACAAAGTGAAGAACAAACCAAAGCTGCCAATGAACATCATGATGTCAATCTTCGTGGGCACGAACATGTCCCAGCTCGAAGGCAAAAAGTCACGGTGCAGCGAAGTCGTCACAATCACGAATCGTTCAAACCACATCCCCACGTTCACGCACATGGCAACGAACATCATCACCGGGATACTCGTGCGACACTTCTTAAACCAGAAGAGCTGCGGCGCGACCACGTTGCAGAACACCATCGTGAAGAAAGCCCAGGAATACGGCCCAAACGGACGATTCAGGAACACGAACTGTTCGTAGTGATGACCCGAATACCAGGCTGTGAAGAATTCCGTGATGTAGGCGTAGGAGACGATCATGCCCGTTGCCAGGATGATCTTGTTCATGTTCTCCAGGTGACGCATGGTGATAAAGTCCTTAAGACCAAACCACTGACGCGCGGGGACGGCCAAAGTCACCACCATCGCAAAGCCACCGAACACGGCACCGGCGACGAAGTAAGGCGGGAAGATCGTCGTATGCCAACCGGGCAGCTGCGAGGTTGCAAAGTCAAACGAAACGACCGAGTGCACCGAGAGCACCAGCGGGGTCGCCAGCGCTGCAAGCAGCAGGTAAGCCTTTTCGTAGCGATGCCAGTGACGCGAAGAACCGGTCCACCCCAGGCTGAATAAGCCGTAAAGGAATTGGCCGAGTTTGTTCTTGCAGCGATCACGCAACGTCGCAAGGTCGGGAATCATGCCCACGTACCAGAACAGCAGAGAGACGGTCGCATAGGTGTTAACCGCGAACACGTCCCAAAGCAGCGGACTGCGGAACTGAGGCCACATGTCCATCTGGTTGGGAATCGGGAAGAGCCAGTAAGCCAGCCACGGGCGCCCGACGTGCAATGCGGGGAAAGCACCGGCACAGCAGACGGCGAAAATCGTCATCGCTTCGGCGAATCGGTTGATACTTGTTCGCCAGTTCTGACGGAACAAAAACAAAATCGCAGAGATCAGCGTACCGGCATGACCGATACCGACCCAGAACACGAAGTTCACAATCGGAAAGCCCCAGGCAACCGGGTTGTTGTTACCCCAGACACCCACGCCCTTGGTCACCAGTTCGTAGATGCAGTAAAGGAACATCAATAGCAGGCAGTTGGAGATCGCAAACGCGACATACCATGCCTTGGGGGTCTTGCGGAGGTTTAGATCCGTGACCGTTTCGGTGATGGTGGTGAAGTTGTGTTTACCCACGACCAATGGCGCGCGATGGGTCGGATCCTGGTAGGCGTTGTCGTTTGGCCCCAGGACTTTTTCACCATCTGCCACGGGATTATGGGCGTTGTCACTCGTCAACGTCGTCATCCAGTCACCTCACTTGTCACGGGGTTGCGCACCTTGGCAAGGTACTTGGTCCGTGGTTTGATATTCAGTTCACCCAACACGCTGTAAGCACGGTTGTTCTTATGCACCATGGTCACGCGGGCTGAAGGATCATTGAGATTGCCAAAGACGATCGCGTCCGTCGAGCAGGCCTGCTGACAGGCGGTCTTGATTTCGCCGTCCTTGACGGTGCGGCCCTCGTTGCGGGCGGGAATCTTGGCTGCAGCAATACGCTGCGTGCAGTAGGTGCATTTCTCCATCACGCCACGCATACGCACGGTGACATCCGGGTTAAAGACCATCTGCTTGATCGGGTCAATGCTGTCGCCAGATCGGAAGAGCA
>JBICHS010000357.1:0-3214 GCA_043101135.1 Phycisphaeraceae bacterium JB051 | reverse complement strand
TCTGACGGGCCTGACCGGGAGATCCGTCAGAATCACTTCGTTCATCTGGCGGCTTGTGCCTTGAAAATCTGAGGGTTTCAACAGAACCTGACACACAGATTTAAACCCCAAACAGTCATCCTGCCTGATGCCTTTATCTGTGTTCATCTGTGTGACTCTGTGGCTAAAAATGCCTTGAACACGCATGCCAACGCAATGCCCAACATCCAATGACAACCCGCAACGCAACCTCACATCGCGTCGCGCAGCTTCTTGAGTTGGCCAAGTAACTCACACGCCTGCTCGATCGAAAGCATCGTTGCCGAGTCGCTCTTACCCTTGCTGGGGTTGGGGTGCACTTCCATGAACAGGCACTGCACGCCTGCCACCACCGCGCACTTGGCAAGCATCGGGGCACAATCCGGGCGCCCGCCGGTGATGCGGCCGTCACTACTGCTGCTGCCACCGGGAAGCTGCGTCGAATGTGTGACGTCAAAACAGACTGGCCAGCCGTGTTGCATCATGTCGTTCACGCCGATGAAGTCGTTGACCAATCGTTGATAGCCGAAAAACGTGCCACGCTCCATGAGCATGATGCCTGCCTTGTCTGCACCACTCTCTGCAAGCTTCTCCACCACGCTGGACATCTCGTCCGGTGAAAGGAACTGACCCTTCTTCACACTCACGGCCTTACCCGTCTGTGCAGCGGCCTGAAGCAAGTCCGTCTGACGACAGAGAAACGCGGGGATCTGCAGAATGTCACACACGCCCCCCACCGGTTTGGCCTGCGATGCGTCATGCACGTCCGACGTCACCGGCACGCCAAGCTCACTTTTGACAATCTCAAACCACTGCATCGCCTGCTCCAGCCCCGGCCCGCGATAGCTGTGGATACTCGAACGATTGGCTTTATCAAAACTGGCTTTGAAGATGTACCCAAAGCCAAGCTCGCGACAGCGTGCCCGCCGCGCATCACCGACTTTAAGGAATAGTTCAAGCGACTCGGCGACACATGGCCCAGCAATAATGGCCAGCGGCGCGTCAGGTCCAATCTTCACATCTGCAATCTGGATCGTGTTCATGGTGAGCATTGTAGCTGCAAATCCATTTCCAGTCTGATTCACTCATGCGAATCCCCCCGCATCACGGTAAACTGTACGCTGTATTCATGCATGACGCTTCGTGATAATCGCAAGCCGCCAGATGAGTGACCAACGGGAACGAATCTGACGGGTCCAGCAACAAGTAACCTTCACGAACCCGTCAGATTCACCCACTTTGTGGTCTCATCTGGCGGCTTGGGTTTAAAACAAATCTCAGAATCATGCCCTGACTTCCGGCTGAAAGGATTCGCAATGTTCAAACGATGGTTGATGGCACTGGGATGTGGTTTACTGCTCATGCTCACCGCCTGTGGCAAGGAATCAGACAAGTCATCTCCCACGCAGGCAGCTGCCCCCGATCAGGCGGATCTGACTTTCATCTGCAATGTCGCCCCCAACACACTTGACCCGCAGAAAATGTCCTGGCTGCATGACATCCGCATTGCCAACGCCCTTTACGAACCGCTGATCCGATACAACCTGCCCCAGGTCACCCTCGAAGGCGGCGTTGCTGAGAGTTGGCAAGTCAGCGATGACAAGAAAACCTACACCTTCAATCTCCGCGCCGATGCCAAATGGAGTAACGGCGACCCCGTCACGGCTAACGACTTCGTCTATGCCTGGCGTCGTGCGATGCTCCCGGACTTCACCGCCGACTATGTACAACTGCTCTTTTGCATCGAAGGCGCTGAAGAGTTCTTCCAATGGCGAACCAACCAACTCGCCAAGTTCAAACCCGGCTCCAGTGCGGAAGTTGCCTGGGGCATTGCCCGCGAACGCTTCGGTCAAACCGTTGGCATTAACGCCCCCGACACCCACACCCTGGTCGTCAAGCTCCAGCGCCCAACGCCCTACTTTTTAGAGCTCTGCGCCTTTGCCACCTTCATGCCCAATCACCCCAAGAGCATTGAAAAGGTCCTCACCTTCGACACCAACACCGGCATGCTCCAGATGCCCGCCGGTTTCTGGTCGGCCCCCGAAACGCTCATCACCAACGGCCCCTACCAGTTGGCTGAATATCGCTTCAAGCAGGACATGGTGCTGACGCAAAACCCCAACTGGTGGAACAAGGCAACGATGCGTAACACCAGCATCCGCCAGAAGATCATCGAGTCCGCCCAGGCTGCGATGCTTGCTTACGAAAACGGTGATGCGAATTGGGTGCCCGAGGTGCCCAGCGCGTCGAGTTTCGCAGCTGATCTCGTTGCCACCGGCCGAAAGGATGTGCATACCACCCCTTGGGCGGGAACCTATTTCTACAGCTTTAACTGTAATCCGAAGCTTGCCGACGGCACACCCAATCCACTGGCTGACCCGCGTGTGCGTAGAGCGCTTGCCATGTGCATCGACCGCAAGACCATCGTCTCCAAAATCACGCGCATGAATCAGCCCATTGCCAAGACCTTCATCCCGCCTGACATGATTCCCGGGTACCTGCCACCCGAAGTCGACGGTGCGGAGTTTGATCCCGATAGTGCCCGTGAACTGCTCAAACAAGCCGGCTACAGTGACCCGTCCAAGCTGCGTGGCTTATCCATTCTCATGAACACCGACGGCGGCCACGAACCCATCGCCCAGGCGGTAAGCCACATGTACAAAACGCATCTTGGCATCAGTGTCCCCATCGAGAGCATGGAGGTTCGTTCCTTCCGCGAACGTCTCAAGAAGCAGCATTACACCATTGCCCGCGCCTCATGGATCGCTGATTACCGCGACCCCACCACGTTCCTCAACAAGTATCAATCCGACAGTGGCAACAACGATGCCAAGTGGCTGAGCAAGCCCTACGACCAATTGCTCAAAGACGCCAGCCATGAGACCGACAGCTACCAACGTCTGCAACTGCTGCGTCAAGCCGAGTCCATCATGATGACCGAACAACCCATCGCCCCGATTTTCCATTACGTCACCCTCGACGTCTTCAACCCTGCCAAGGTCAAACATCTGTATCCCAACTCCTGGAACTTCTATCGCCTTGAACAGATTGAAGTGTTGAAGTGATTTAATGGTTTGAAAGACAATAATTAGCCACAGATGCACACAGATAAACACAGATGACAAACCAGCTCCCTGAGAATAAGGTCACCGAAACCATCATTGGATGCGCATATCGCGTAGGCAATCAGTTGGGA
>JBICHS010000356.1:0-2611 GCA_043101135.1 Phycisphaeraceae bacterium JB051 | reverse complement strand
TTTGCCGGTACGCTGAGCATCCATCTCGTAAACACGTCGACAGGCCCATGCATGCACCGGCGGGTTCACATCGCTTAAGTCCATTTCGTATGCAGGCAGATGCCCGTTGGGATGCATGTACCATTCGCGCAAAAATAACAGGCACTGCTTCTTGGCAAAGTCCGTATCGACCTGCGCCATCGGCAGCATATGAAACGCAAGGTCCCATGAGGCATACCACGGGAACTCCCACTTGTCGGGCATGGAAATCACATCACGGTTAAACAAATGTTTCCATTGATGGTTGCGACCCCACTGTCGACCTTCGGGAGGCTGCACGATCGAGGGATCACCCTTGAGCCAATCCTCGATGATGTAGTGATAAAACTGCTTGCCGAACAGCAAACCCGCATACGCCTGCATGGCAATGTTGCGATGCTCCTGGGGCATTGTTTTGGGCAGGATCGAATCGTAATACTCACCGACTTCGGCGCGGCGTTGATCCATGATTTGTGTGAACTCATCACCCAGGACATCATGGACGACTTTGTTGGAACGCTGTAGTCTCAGACGAAGTTTGACCGATTCACCACTGTCTGCTTCCAGCTCGTAAATCGCAGCCGCTTTGGTGCCCGTCTTCTGCGGGTTCACGATGTTTCGCTTGCCATCGATGACGAATTTATGAAACGCGTCTTTGACGTAGCGTGTTGAATTACGTTGACCAAACAGGCGGCGCATGTTCGTGTGATTATCCGTGAAGATGGTCACCGGGCGTTTGTCATCAGGCGTGTTGGGGAAGCTTAACTCAAACCGACCAAGCGTCTGGTGTTCAGCAACGAAGCGGGATTTCTGTTCGTAGAGATGCGGCTTGAGCGTGCAGCCTTCATGTGAACAATCCCAGCTCCATGTGTTGCGAAACCACAGCGTGGGCATCAGCATGAGTTTGGCTTTGTTGGGACCTTTGTTGGTTGCCGTGATTTCGATGAGCACGTCGTTGGCCGATTTCTTGCCATACTCTGCGGTGATTTCCCAGTAGCGGTCATCATCGAATATCCCGGTGTCCGCTAGTTCATACTCAGCATTGTCTTTGCCTGCTTCCTGTGCGGCTTTGATCAGGAAGCTATAGGGATACTGATCCTGCGGGTAGAGATAGGTTGATTTGCAGTACGCATAGGTCGGCAGGGCGACGTCATAGGTGTAATACTCCTTGACGTCTTCGCCGTGATTGCCTTCCGGGCCGTTGGTGCCGAAGTAGCGTTCTTTGAGGATCGGGTCTTTGCCGTTCCAAAGGGTCAGCGCAAAGCACAGTCGACATTCACGGTCAGTAAAACCGAGGATACCGTCTTCGCCCCAGCGGTAGGCTCTGCTGCGGGATTGGTCGTGCGTGAAATGATCCCAGAAATTGCCATCCGCCGAGTAGTCTTCGCGGACCGTTCCCCATTGTCTCTCCGCGAGATAGGGGCCCCAGCGTTTCCAGTTTTCCGTGCGGTCTTGCGACTCTTTAAGGCGGGTTGCTTCTTTTGTTGTCATGAGGTGTGCCTGTCTATGGGCTTCAACGCTCAAAAAATGCGTTGATGCTTCTGGTGATAGTGTAATGCAAGACGCGTGCCAATGAATGCAGAATAAAAAACAAGTTTCAGGAATAACCGTTGGCCTTGACGTGCTATTCCAATATGACACAACTTCTGCAACAACCCCCGATCAACGTTGATGCCCCGTCGCCTTCGACTGAGGACGATGTTCATCAATTGGATTGCCTGGATGTCTGGGGTGGCAGTCGCCGCGTCAATCGTCAGGCATATGTCACCGGCATGAATGTGTGGGTTTCCAGTGAACCTGCATCGTCAGATCGCGGTGGTGATCTATATCTGATCTCCATGTGTGGTGGCGCGAAAATCTCGCGTTTTTTGCTTGCTGATGTTGCAGGTCATGATGCAGCAGCAGCTGATGTCGCAGACGATTTCCGCAAGCTTTTACGCAAACATATCAACAAGCAGGATCAAACCAAACTGGCCGTCGCGTTGAATCGTGACTTTGAAAAGCAAAGCACCGTCGGCCGCTTTGTCACTGCCTTGCTTGCAACCTTCATCCCGCAGACCGGGCATCTTGTCATCTGCAATGCGGGGCATCCAAGACCCTTGTGGTATCGAGCTGAGAAGAAAATCTGGACGTATCTGGATGCGGTGCATGCACACACGGATGACATCCCACGGAACCTGCCGATCGGCGTGATTCCTGAGACGGACTACGTGCAATTTGCAACCGAGTTTCTGCCCGGCGATTTGTTGCTCAACTACACCGACGGTGTCACCGAAGCCAAACCGGATGGCGGACGCATGCTCGGGGAAGCCGGCTTGCTTGAGATGGTTTCGACATTGGACGTCCGCGACCCGCATGGCATGATCGATCAACTCACCCGTCGCCTTCACGCCTTTACCGGCGGGAAGATGCGCCATGACGATGTCACCATGATGCTCATGTCCCCCGATGGTGCACAACCCAAACGCCAGCCGCTGTCCAAACAGTTTAAGGTGTTGGGCAAGATGATGGGCGTGGTGCGGTAAGGCAAACGCTTGAGCAATCACATTCTTTGCTGACGGTACTGCGTTGGGCTCATCCCGCAGACGGTTTT
>JBICHS010000355.1:0-9102 GCA_043101135.1 Phycisphaeraceae bacterium JB051 | reverse complement strand
GTCTGACGCAGTTCGTCGAGAAGCGTTGTGATTTCGTCGTGAGTCCCGGGTGTGGTGCGAACCAGCAGAAGGCCGTTAAGTTCACGGACGCTGCTCACATCGCCGCCGAATTCAACCCAGTCACTTTGCGTACCGGTTTGGGTACGAATCAGTTCCAGGATTTCGGTGACACGTTGCAGACGTGCATCTTCATCATCCTCATCGTCATCATCATTATCTGAGTCACCGAAGAGGTCGACATCGCCACCACTGCTGCCACCGCCACCGCCGCCGCTACCACTACCGCCACCGACTGTGCCACTGGAACTCAAAGCAGAGCCAAGGTCAAAGTCAGGGGCGCCATCGAAGTTGGGCACCTGGACCAAGAGGTCGCGGATGTCATAGGAACGCAGGAAGGCTGTGCGACGCTTGAGGTCACGCAGTGTGGAGATTTCCACGATACCGTCTTTAACGGCATAGGACACGGGGTCCAGTTCGTTATTGGCTGAGGCCTGTTGAAGCACCAGGGTCAATGCCTGCGATGCGGGGACGTTGCTGATCTTGAGTGTGATCGGCAGGTCAGGTTCCACACCGACGTTGGTCATCGCGGTCCAGTTGATCACGAAGTTGACGTTGGTGTTGTCACGAATAAAGGCGATGGAGGTTTCAAGCTTGTTGGCTTCAAAGTCCACGTTGATTGATTCGTTAAGACTCTGCTGAACACGACGGGTGATTTCCGAGGTGCCTGCATCGTCACCTGCAGCGGTCTGACGACGACGGTAAGTCAGTTCCGGCCAGTCGGCGGGGAAGGTCATCAGTTCGTTGTAGGGCAGCGTGGATTCGAAGTTTTCCGTGCTGTTGATCTGCATGAGCTTGCCACGTTCGCGACGCAGGTCACGGACTTTGACAAACTGCAGGGTGTCTTCCATGGTCTCCTGAAGCAGGGCAACCGCGGGATTGGTCGGATCAAGGAAACGAGCCTGCTTGAGCAGTTCGATGGCACGTTCATATTTTTGTTCACGACGCAGATCCACAGCACGCTTCATCAGGTCTTGAACCTGCTTGTCACGTTCGACCAAGGCGGTCTGACGACGGTTGCGGGAGTCTTCCTGACGCTGATCTTCAAGTTCGCGCTTGAGTTGAGCTTCAGCAAGTTCCTGTTCCTGGCTGATCTGAACACCCAGTGAGGTGGCACTTTCACGAAGCTGGCTGTAACGCGAAGCCGAGAGGAAGTTCTGGCTGCGGTCGAGGGTGACCTTGGCCTGCTGGACGGCTTCGGCGGCAGCGGTGAAGTTGCCTTGCTGACGAAGCGTATCGGCCTTGTTGTAAAGTTCCTTGAACTCCGCTTCGGTGGCTGAGGCACGCAGACGGATCTGCTGCATGTCATTGGTCAGCACGCTGCGGGGCATCAGGCGTTGATTGGCCTTGAGTTGAGACGAGGCCAGACCTTCTTTGGCTTGGGCGCTGTCCGGATCAATCTTGAGTATCTTTTCGTAAGCTTCAACTGCAAGACGGTAGTTGCCTTCGCGTTCTGCCTGGCGAGCTTCGACCATCTTTTCCTGAGCATAGAGTTGCTTGGCTTGAGCCAGGGCGTCGTTGGAAGCGCCTTGAGCCAAGGGGTTGCGGGCGGTTGCAGGAACCTTGCCACTGCGGATCTGTTTGATCAGATCAAGCTGCTTGGCAATGCGTTCATTTTCAAACCAACCCAGATCAACCTTGGCATTCTTGACCGAGAGAAGCAGGCGTTCTGCACCGTCAAGATCACCTTCATGAATGGCTTGCGTTGCCTGAGCAATCTTGGCCTGGGCTTCGGAGATTTCGGGGTGTGATTGGCGACGCAGTTCAGCCAGGGCGCTACTGGCCTGTTGCTGCTGGGCGCTACTTGCCTTGGGGTGCTTAAGAACGGCTTTGAAGAAGCCTGTCGCACGCACCGTCTGGCTCTTGGCAGCTGCGTCACGACCGGAGGCAAGAAGCACATCCGGGTCGGTCTTCACGTCTGCCATGCGTTCGAGATCCTGGAGGACTTGCAGGTACTTGACCCGCTGTTTGGCGTCGAGTCGCAGCACGTCGATGTTAATCTGCTGTGCGGCGTCATAGTCGCCTTTTTCCACCAGTTGCATGAACTGATTGAAGAGTTTTTCGTCATTGGAGCCCTGTGCCAATGCAGTCAATGACAGACTGCATAACAGAACCATATGACATAGAAGGAACAAAACGGAGAATTGGCGTTTGACCAATGTCATGCCTCCCTGCGTCAGAATAGCCGACGGAGTCATGTGAATCGGCAGACGATTCACACGCGTGTGTGTGGGTGTGGTTACCAACGTCGCGACCGGCATTAATACCGGACCATGTAACCCGATGCAGCAGTCTAAACCCTTGTCACATCCTATGCAAGTGCAATTTGGTGGTTGAGGGGTAAGACTGAACGACTTTCAGTAAATATAAAGGCTGCAACTGTCTTTTTAGCTGGTTTTTGCAGCACTGACCATCAGTGATTTCATTTCGCAAACCGCGCTTTTGAGGCCGGTGAAAATCGCCCGACTCACGATCGCGTGACCGATGTGCAACTCGCAAATGCCGTTGATCGCAGCAATCGGGTGCACATTCACATAGTTTAACGCATGACCGGCATTAAATCGCATCCCCAGTTGAATAATGCGTTTACCGCCGTCAATCACCTTGTCCAATTCAGCCTGGACTGCCGGGGCAGACAACTGCGAACCACTGTCGTAGTACGCATGGGCGTAAGGACCGGTGTGAATTTCACAGGTATCAAATCCAACCTCGGCAGCGGCTTCAATCTGCGCGACATCCGCATCAATGAACGCACTGACCTGCATACCCGAATCGTGCAATTGGGCAACCACATCCGTCAGACGTTTTTTTTGCCCAAGCACATCCAGGCCACCTTCGGTGGTGATTTCAGTGCGACCTTCAGGCACCAGCATCGATAACGTGGGCTTGAGACGACAGGCGATCTTCACCATCTCGTCCGTGGCAGCCATCTCCAGGTTGAGCTTGACGTGACACATCTGTTGGACACGTTCGACATCGTGATCCTGAATGTGACGGCGGTCTTCACGCAAATGCATCGTAATGCCATCGGCACCACCAAGCTGAGCTTCGGCAGCAGCCCAGACCGGGTCCGGTTCATACGTCCGACGGGCCTGGCGAACGGTCGCAACGTGATCAATATTGACACCAAGTTGAATCATCGGAGTAAGGTAACACAGAACCGCAATCCGTAACAGGGGGCTCAGACATTTTCGTCGCAAAACCGACCCCGATTCAGGCACCTTTTTACGCCCAATGGGGCTGTTGTACCTTTTATGGTTGTTTTTTTACCGTTATGTACCTGTCAACATGACATACCAACTGACGTCCACTTACCCAATCATTTACTTTGACCAACTGCTCGCGTTTTCGATCCTTGACAACCACCCCGGTCAAACTACAGTCAATCCCCATGCAAAATCTCCCACTCCAAAATGGTCCTCTCCAATTCGCCGGTCAGATCAGTCTTGAAAAATCAGATGACGGGATTCGGCCCTGGCGTCTGCGATTTGATGACCTGCCGCTGTATCACAATGGGGGCCTGATCGGTCGTGCCTCGGCACCGGCTGGTGTTCGCATGAACCTCATCAGTGACACCACCAGACTCACCGTCACCGCGACCCACAAGCCTTACACCGACGAAGTGAACATGGACGAGTGGTTCCGCATGGACCTAACAGTCGATGGCAAGTTCCACCAACGCGTCAAGCTCCCCAACGAGATCGGCAAAGTCGGTGAGTTCAAATTCATCGACATCCCTCAAGGCGAACACCGTCTGGAGATTTGGCTTGACCAGTTCCACCCGACGAAAGTGCAAAGCGTTTCCATCGACGATAACGCCACCGCCAAACCGTTTAACGACACCCGCACCAAGTGGCTGACCTATGGCAGCTCCATCACGCACGGTCGTCAGGCGCACGGCCCCACGGAAGTCTGGCCGGCATTGGTGGCTGCTGCATGTGATCTGAACGTCACCTCACTTGGCTTTGGTGGCCAGTGTCATCTGGACCCCATGGTGCTAAGCGACATTCGTGGCTGTTCAGCCGACATCATCAGTGCCTGCGTTGGTATCAACATCCAAGGCAGTTGCAGCTACAACCAGCGTTCCTTCACCCCCAACGTCATTGGCATGATCAAGACCATCCGCGAAGGTCATCCCGTCACGCCCCTGATGATCATCTCACCCATCAGCTCACCGCCACGCGAAGACGTTCCCAACGCAGTGGACATGTCGCTCAGTGATTACCGTGATCAGGTCAAGATCGCTGTCGAAACCGTACAGAAGCATGACAACGACAAACACCTGTTCTACTTCGACGGCCTGGAACTATTCGGCCCGGTCATGGTCAACCTCATGCCCGACCAGCTCCACCCCGATGGCGTTGTCATTCACCTATTGGGCAAAAGCTTTGCTGAGAAAATCATGCCCACGTTGCTAGGTGACCTGAAAAACCGCGGCCAATAAACCGCCTATGGTTTAGCCATTCGTATAATCAATCTACAAATCACAACGCATCCCGTCTTTCCCGCGCAGGCGGGAAACCAGTGGCATTCTGTGCGCACTTGCAGGTTTCACTGGACTCCCGCCTGCGCGGGAGTGACGAATGAATCAGATTGGTTTAAAGGGTTTATCTGTGACTCTGTGGTTAAGCCATTGAGATGGAAAATCTCTTAACCCAAATACGCCCGATGCAAAATTTCCACCGGATGTTCGGTGGTCAGATTCACACCTAACCGTTTGGCTTCGGATGAAATCTGCATGGCGCAGCCCACGTTGCTCATCACCACGATCGAGGCGCCGCTTTCCTGGATGTGACGGATTTTGCGTTCGGCTAAATCCATGGCCATCTCCGGTTGCGTCAGGTTATATGTCCCCGCAGCACCGCAGCAAAAATCGGCTTCTTCCAAGGGGACAATCTGCAAACCCATCACGCGATTGAGCAATCGCAAAGGTGGATCACCTGCACGCTGAGCGTGAAGCAAATGACAGGCATGGTGATATGTGATCGTCTTGGCAACACGGTTGGACGGCGTCGGCGGATCAAGCTCATCAATCAATTCGCAGACATCACGCACACGCGAAACAAAGTCCTTGGCTTGCTCTGCGTACTGCGAATCATCACGAAGCAGATGATCAAACTCACGTAAGCCCGCACCGCAGCCTGCAATGTTATTGACGATGAAATCAGGCTTGTCTTTGACGTTCAGATAAGCCTTGATGTTCTGACGGGCAAAGTCTTTTGCGCCTTTGTCTTCACCAGCATGATGATGGATCGCACCGCAGCAGGTTGCCTTGCGCGGGACGATGATCTCACAGCCTAAGTGCTGCAGGACTTCAATGGTTTTGCGGTTGACGTCTTGATACATCACGCTGCCGACACAGCCGGGGAACATGGCAACACGGGCGCGGGGCTTACCGTTCACGGTGTTGTCCGACGGCGGGTAATAGGCTTGCAGACCGCGTTCCCAAAGCGGCCCGTCATCGGGGAGCATCTGCTGCATCTTCTGGAATTGGCTGGGCAGCATCTTGGTCAAGCCGGACTTGAGAACGAGTTTGTACAGGCCGATTTTCTGCATGATCCGCACGGGTAAAAGCATCAGCTTCAAACGCAGCGGCTTGGTGAAACCGTAAAGGAAAATCGACTGCACAAGCTTATCGGTGAACTTGAATTTGCGTTTGGGTTTGAGCTTGGCGCGGGTGTCTTCAAGCAATTCGTGATACACCACCCCCGATGGGCAGATGGATTCACAGGCCTGACAATCCAGACACAGATCAAGGTGTTTTAGCACGTTGTCCGTGGGCTCAACCACGCCGTCCGCCAAGCCTTTCATCATGTAAATTCGGCCACGCGGGGAGTCGGACTCCAAGCCGTTTTGCGTGTACGTCGGGCAGACCGGCAAGCATAGACCACAGTGCACACAGGACAGCGCGCGGTCGTAGGCATGATCATCCAGATTCAGAATGTCCAGACCAACAGGTTTGTTGGCTGCTTGATCACCCAGGCCGGAGACGACTTTGCAGGAGGTTGGGTTGGAGGTCTGCGTCATGCCGAGGCCTCCGTTTCAATAAAGCGTCCAGGATTAAATAAATTCCGGGGGTCCATGGTTTTTTTGATGCGACTGAGGAAAGTCCAGTCGGGTTGTTCGGGAGCAAAGGGGGTGACGCAGGAGGTTCGGCCGTCATCGTAAACCGGTGGGATAATCCACTGACGCATCCCGCCGATGGTTTGCAAGGTGTCCTGTAATTTCAAGTCCATTTCGGATGTCAGTGCACCGGCTGCAAGCAGACAGCCATGCGCGGGATAGCCACCGATTTGCGTAACGCCCATATCAGCAAGCGTGTTGGCAAGCAGGGGAATTTCACGCGGGGGGCAGATGGCTTTGACGAGTGTTTTGGTTTTGCGTTGCCAGCTTCGACCTTGATTGCCGAACTTCAAATGCTCGGGCACGGTGACGCGACGTTCGTCGGTGATCTCGATGTCATCAATCTCAGCGATCGAATCTTTGAGTGCGTTGACCTGTACATCATTGGCTTTGGTGTTCCCCAGATAGCCAAGCTCAATATGCCAGGCATCACCCAGACGACGCAGGTAAATGGAACTGGGATAGGCCGGGCTGAGCATCCAGTCGGTGATCTGCTGAGGCAGAAGATCCAGCGACTTGAATTCCAGATCCACGCGGGCGACTTCGGCGGGCAACGCATAAGTCCGCAGCGTTGCCTGGTGGATGATCCCCAGTTCACCCATCGAGCCGATCATCAAACGCGTGACGTCAAGGCCGGCAACGTTCTTGACGGTGCGCCCGCCGACGTGAATGTCGTTGGCATCATTGTCCAGATAATGCAGGCCAAGCAGTTGATCACGCATGTTGCCATAGCGAAGACGCAGTGAGCCGTAGACATTGTGATTGATCACTTCACCCAGCGTCAGATCGTCATCACAGTTGATGGGGATGAACTGACCTTGCTCAAAGAGTTGGGCGTTAAGCTGGCCGATGGTGATGCCTGCATGGGCACGGACGGTGAAGTCATTGACGTAGTGCTCGACGATGTCACCGGTGAGGGTGTATTTCGTGTGCTTTTCAGGCGGCAGGTGACCGAGCTTGGTGTGATAAATGCCGTAGTCCACCAGCGGTGTTTGCGTGGTGCGTGCTTCGTTGACCGCGTCAGTGAGTTGTTCCATTGTCGAAAGGGTTAACGTCACATCGCACCTCCGGGCACGTTGGCCAAGGGGGATTGATGCAACTCGACGACCATCTTGTCACTTGGGATGAGCTTGGCGTCGTTGAATTGCTGTTTGGGGTCAAAAGCTTTTTTCAGATCAAGGAACATTTTCAAAGTCGGCTTGTCGAACATGGCATGCATGAGTGCGAGTTTTTCCACGCCCACGCCGTGTTCACCGGTGATGGTGCCACCGACGGAGACGCAGTATTCGAGGATCTTTTCGCTGGCTTGCATGACACGCTGGACTTCTTCGGGCTTGTCTTCATTGAACAGCAGGATGGGATGGATATTGCCATCGCCGGCATGAAAGACGTTGTTGATTTGCAGGTCGTATTCCTTGCCAATCTCGGTGACCTTGGCAACGACTTCGGGCAGCATTGACCGTGGCACGCAGGCATCCATCGTGCAGTAACTGCGGCTGATGCGACCGATCGCGCCGAAGGTTTTCTTGCGTGCTGACCACAGCTCGGCCCGTCGTGCAGCGTCTTTACAGAACTGCACATCAAAGGCATTGTTGGCGGTGGCGATGTCGATGATGACTTTCATTTCGTCATCGAGAATCTCATCCACGCCATCGACTTCAATGAGCAGCAGGGCGCCAGCAGTGGTATCAAAGCCGAAGTGGAAAGCGTTTTCGACAACCTGAATCATCGTGCCATCCATCATCTCCATGCTGGTGGGGAGGATGCCTGAAGCGATGACATCCGCAACGGTTTTGCAGGCATCAAAGTTGGATTTGAACACTGCGTAAATCGTGCGAAACGCCTTGGGATCAGGCACCAGGCGACACCACACACGGGTGACGATGCCAAGGATGCCTTCACTGCCACAGATCACGCCGGGCAAATCCGGGCCGATGCCGTCGTAGCATTGGTTGGCACGGGTGAGCAGAATTTCACCATCAGGTAAGACCACTTCCAAACCTAAAATGTGATTCGTCGTCACGCCGTGTTTGAGTGTGTTGATCCCACCGGCATTGGTGCAGACATTGCCGCCAATGGTTGCAGCGCGTTGGCTCGATGGGTCAGGCGAAAAGCGCAGCCCCGTGCAGGCGATGGCATCGGTGAGGGAGGTGTTGCGACAGCCTGATTGCACGATGGCAACACGGTTTTCAAGGTCGACTTTTTGAATCGCCGTCATCCGACTGGTGCAGATGATCACGCCTTCGTTGTAGACCACGCTGCCACCCGCAAGCCCGGTGCCACTGCCACGTGGGACGATGGCAAGGTCATGCGTGTTGAGCGCCTTGACGATCGCGCTGACCTGCTCGGTGTTCTCAGGGAACACCACTGCCAACGGCATACCCTTGGCAATGGGAAAGCCGTCACACTCATAGACACGCAACTCGTTGGGGTCCGTGAGAATGTTCTTCTCACCCACGACGCGCGTCAGCTCTTCAATGACTGGATGCATCTGCATAAGCCAGCCAGTTTACCCGCCTTGCGATTGTCCATGCAAAGTCGTGAAGCGGTTTTATGTTCCATATCAGGACTTCTGTGCAAAATTCAGGGGTTTTGTTCAAACATCGGAATCAAAACCACCAATGGGCAGATATGCATGTGTGTTGATTGATCGTAAGGACTGCCTTCGAGAATCAATGCAAGTTTTAAAGCGGTCACCTGACACCGGTGAATTGGGTAAACTGATTTCTCAGGAGTTTAAATCGCTGATGAAAAAACTCATTGTCATAGTTGCGTTATTGCTAGTGGCGTTCTTGCTCGGTTGGTGGCTCATGGGGCGTGGCCCAAGCTATCCCATCACCAATGCCAACCCGACCGGCAGGACCATCATCGCATTTGGTGACTCGCTGACCGAGGGCAAAGGCGCAGGCAAAGAGCAGGCTT
>JBICHS010000354.1:0-5967 GCA_043101135.1 Phycisphaeraceae bacterium JB051 | reverse complement strand
ACGGTGGTGCGATTGGTAGAATGGATCATGACCTGTCCCTTCGATATTGGCTCTGCGTCTATGACAAACAACTGACAACGTCGTAAGCGTAACCCACGCTCGCGAAGCGCGACAGGTCAATTCATGATGTCTGACGGGTATGATGCAACGCCATACGCAATACCCGTCAGATTTGCCCACTGCGTGAACTCATCTGGCGGCTTGGGTTTCAAACACACCTTTCCCCAAAACATCGGCATGAAAAAACCACGCCTGCATATCACAAGCGTGGTTGATGGGATCGTTGGCATGTTGGCAAAGCTGGTTATTCGGGCTTGTTGTCGATGAGGTCAGCCACGACGGAGGGATCAGCCAATGTGGAGATATCACCGACCTTGTCGCTTTCACCTTCAGCAATCTTGCGCAGGATACGTCGCATGATTTTGCCCGAGCGTGTCTTGGGCAGTGACGGTGCCCACTGGATGACATCGGGGGTGGCAATGGGGCCGATAATGTCGCGGACGGTTTTGACCAACTCGGCCTGCAGTTCGTCATTGCCT
The DNA here is from genome assembly GCA_043101135.1 of Phycisphaeraceae bacterium JB051. Taxonomy (GTDB): domain Bacteria; phylum Planctomycetota; class Phycisphaerae; order Phycisphaerales; family Phycisphaeraceae; genus UBA7800. The sequence goes on along the minus strand of JBICHS010000354.1, from coordinate 5,428 downwards.
TCCACGCCGGACTTGAGGGTGACGTAAGCATGAATGCCCTGACCCTTGATCTCATGCGGGCAGCCCACGACGGCAGCTTCAGCCACGGCGGGATGTGCGACCAAAGCAGATTCAACTTCCGCGGTGCCCAGACGATGACCTGAGATGTTGATCACGTCATCCACGCGACCGAGTAACCAATAATCGCCATCAAGGTCTTTGCGTGCACCATCACCGGTGAAATACATGCCCGGGTACGTGGAGAAGTAGGTATTGACGAAGCGGCTGTGATCGCCCCAAGTCGTGCGCATGATGCCCGGCCAGGGTTTTTTGATACAGAGCTTACCCGACTCACCGTCAGGCACTTCGTTGCCTTTATCGTCCACAACGACCGGCTCGACACCAAAAAATGGCCGCGACGCGGAGCCGGGCTTGAGCGTGATCGCGCCAGGCAGGGCGGTGATCATGTGACCACCGGTTTCGGTTTGCCACCATGTGTCGACGATGGGGCATTTCCCGCCACCGACGACGTTGTAGTACCACATCCACACGTCCGGGTTGATCGGCTCACCGACGGTGCCCAGCGTTTTGAGGCTGGAAAGATCGTGCTTGGTGACAAATTCATCGCCGGCTTTGATCAACGCGCGGATGGCGGGGGGGGCGGTGTAGAACTTATTGACCTTGTACTTTTCACAGACGGCCCAGAAGCGACCGGCATCCGGATACGTCGGCACGCCTTCGAACATCACCTGCGTCGCGCCATTGAGCATCGGCCCGTAAACGATGTAGCTGTGACCGGTGATCCAGCCCACGTCAGCGGTGCACCACCAGATGTCCCCGTCGTGATAATCGAAGGTGTATTTGAAGGTGGTTGCTGTCCAGACCATGTAACCGCCGGTGGTGTGCAGCACGCCCTTGGGCTTGCCGGTGGAACCGGAGGTATAGAGGATGAACAGCGGGTCTTCAGCATCAAGCCATTCGACAGGGCAGTCCGCTGACGCGTCGGCCATCGCTTCGTGATACCAGACGTCACGGCCTTGGTTCATGTTCACGTCATTGCCGGTGCGCTTGACGGTGATGATGTGCTCAACAGACGGGCAGTCCTTGGCTGCGGTGTCCGCGTTGGCTTTCATTGGGATGTCGTTCTTGGCACCACGTAGTGCGGTGTCCTGCGTGATGATGATTTTACACAGTGAGTCATTGACACGATCACGCAATGAGTCGGGGCTGAAGGCGCCAAACACCACCGAGTGAATCGCGCCGATGCGTGCACATGCGAGCATCGCCACCGCGGCCTGCGGGATCATCTGCATATACAGACACACGCGATCGCCCTTGGTGACGCCCAGTGTCTTGAGCACGTTGGCGAACTTGCTCACTTCCTCGTGCAGTTGTTTGTAAGTGAGCTTGGCATCATCGCCTGGCTCGTTGCCTTCCCACAGAACAGCAACCTGATCGCCACGCGTTTCGAGGTGTCGGTCCAGGCAGTTGTAACAGATGTTGGTCTGTCCTTCGGTGAACCATTGCGTGGTGATCTTGTCCGTCCAGTCAAAGTCGCGAACGCGGGACCACTTTTTGTCCCAATGGAATTGCGAGGCCACTTCCCCCCAGAATTTATCCGGGTCAGCGATGGATTGATCGTACATCTGCTGATATTGAGCCTCGCTGCCCACGTACGCATTGGCTGCAAAGTCGGCGGGCGGAGCGATTGCGGAACTACCCGTATTGGATTGGGTCATTAAAACGTCTCCTTGATTGTCATGCGTGCCAATTGGAAAAAAGAAAGGGTGTCTGATGATTGCTTCTATTGGCGGGTGAGAAAGCAATCCCCATGCGGTTAATTTAGACACTGTTTTGAGAATGTAAAGGCTTGTTATCCGGTCTTTGCCAAGGTTATGGGGCGATGTTGTCCATTGCAGCGAATTTTTCGGGTTTTTTTCCATGCTCAAGATAAACCGTTTACTTATCCAGCAATGGAATCCTGTCGATGAAAATCAGGTAAATGATTCCCCGGAATTGGATGATTCGGCATTGAAAGTTCTTCGATCACTAGCCAATACCAGTGTTGCCATGCAGGTTCGCCTGGCCATGTTTCTTGTGTTGATCATGTGCCTGGCGCTGGGCGGCGTCTGTTACATGTCATTGGCACGGATCCAAAAGGACATCACGGTTCAACTTGTCCAGCACGAGGAACTCACGCGCCCCACCGCACATATCTCCGTACAGACATTGCAATGTCGTCGGTATGAAAAAGATATGTTTCTCAATGTCGGCCAGCCTCAAAGGTTTGAAGATTATCGTGTTCGTTGGGCAATGGCAGTCGAAGCGTTAACACGCAGTATTGCCAAGTACCGCGAAAGTGTTAATGATCCGCAGCAGGTTCTGATCGCTGAAAAATGGCTGGCCAATGTCACCGTCTATCAGCATGAAATGTACAAGATCATCGACGAAATTCTCGAAGGCCGAATTACCACGCCACAGCAGGCCAATATGGCCATCACGCCCAGCAAGAACACCATCCGTAGTATCATCATCAACAGCTTCTCGGTGTTTGACCATGAGTTTGCATTGGCAAGAATCGCCCAACAGAATTTGTTGATCCAGACTGCCAACATTGAAAAAATCATCAGTCTCACCATGGCGGTGATTCTCATCCTCTGCATCATCGCATTGGTCATCATCCCTCAGCGTATTGTCGGCCCATTGCGTTCGCTTCGGACGGCTGCCAGTCAATTGCGCGATGGCAATCTGTCTTGCCGGCTCAGTGAAGATTACCCGGACAATGAAATGGGGCAGTTGGCAATCACGTTCAATCAAATGGCTCAGCGGTTGGAAAGTAACGAAAAGAAACTGCTCCAGGCCAAGCTCAATGCCGATGAACTCAATCAGGCCAAGACGCGGTTTCTCATGAATATGAGTCATGAATTACGCACGCCTTTGACGGCAATTCTGGGCTTTGCCGAATTGCTCGATGATGAGAACAACAAGGAAGAATCCATTGATGCAATCATTCACAGTGGTCAACATCTGTTGAAAATCGTCAATGATCTACTCCAACTCACTGAGATCGAAACGGATCAATTCAAGCTCGAACTGCGACCGTTGAATATCTGTGAATTGATGAGTGAGATGGTCGAACAGTTCACGCCAATGGCTCATGAAAAACAGTTGGAACTGATCGTTTCCAATAAGTCCGGCTGTGACTGTCATGTTGTCGCAGATTGGCAGCGACTTCAATCGGTCTTTTATCACCTGATCGAGAACGCAATCAAGTTCACCCAGCAGGGGCATGTGCAGCTGCGATGTGACAAAGCAGAGGATAGCAAGTACTTCATCTTCGAAATCAAAGACACCGGCGTAGGCATGTCCTCCCAACAGATCAGCCAGGCCGGCCAGCTCTTTAGAATGGGTGATGATTCGGCCAATCGCATGCATGGGGGAACCGGTACCGGATTGGCATTGTGCAAACGGCTAATCGAGTACATGGGCGGTAAACTCAGCATTACCAGTCAACCGTCAATCGGCACGACGGTTCTGGTGCATTTGCCATGCGTCATGGACAATCTCAAGTTGCCGAAAACCGATTCGCAACCATCAGGGCCCAGCCATGTGCCTCAGTTCCCTGAGAGCCGATCGCGCAAACGGGTGCTGGTTGCTGAAGACACACCTGAGATTCAAAAGCTCATCAAGACGCTGCTCACCAATATCAATATTCAGGTTGATCTTGCAGACAATGGCCAGATGGCGTTGGATTATGCCATGCGTTCGCATCTCAATGATCAGGCTTATGACCTGGTGATCATGGACATGCAGATGCCTGTGATGGATGGCTACACCGCCACACGTCAGTTGCGTCTGCAGGGCTACCAATATCCAATCGTCGCGCTCACCGCTCATTCACTGCAGGGCGATCGTCAGAAATGTCTGGATGCCGGTTGTGATGACTACATGTCCAAGCCCATCGACCCCGCCATGTTCACCCGTTACGTCCGCCACTGGCTTGAACATCCGCTGATCCGTGTGATCTGATTTTGCCTGTATTCATAGGCTTGAATAACATCTCATTTACATGTGAGACATTATCTCTCCGTCACTCCCGCGAAGGCGGGAGTCCAGTGATATATGCAAGTGCGCACAGAATACCACTGGATTCCCGCCTGCGCGGGAATGACGAAAAGTTCTCAATGCTTGCTGAGTTTGGGATCGATTTCGTAGATCACGTTAAACCACAGATGAGCACAGTGGTCAGCATTGAACTCCGCGTGATAGCCGTTGTAGGCGTTGTTGCCGCGTTGCTGCCAACGTTCGGTGTCGTCGGCCAGGCTTTGGAGTGTTTGGACGAGTTTGGTGACGTCATCGGTTTTGATGATCTGCCCTGCGTCGTACTTGCTGATGGTCTGCGCGGTTTCGCATTGTTGCGGGCCGATGAAGATGCAGGGCTTGGATGCAGCCATAATGCCGTAGAGCTTGCAGGGCACTGCGACACCTTCCATGCCGTCGCGGAGCGTGATCAGGTGCGCGTCTGCCAATCGCAGGGATTGAGCCAACTGCTCACGTGGGAAGTAGCCACGCACGATGATGTTGGTCAGTTGATGCTCTGCAGCAAAGGCTTTGATCTCATCGATGCGTTTGCCGCCACCGACAAAGAGAAAGACATATTGATCGTTGTCACGCAATTGCAAGGCTGCTTCACAGAGTGCATCGAAGGTGTGGATCAAGCCTGCATTGCCGGAGTACATCAGCACGGTTTTACCCGTTAAACCAAGCTCTTCGCGAAGGGGTGCAGGATCAGCTTCTTCAAGTTCATGTCCCCAGACCGGGATTTCGATCAGGCGACAGTCCTTGACTTTCTTGTTTCGCAGACGTTCCGCCATACACGAACCGAGCACGACACAACGGTCAGCATGTCGAAAGTGCATGCCGTTAAGGAAGTCGAAAAAGCGTGGCATGATCGCATCACGTTTGAAGACACCGAGCTCAAATTCACAGTCCGGGTGCAGGTCCATGACCCAGCAGATATGTCGCGTTCCGGTGAGCCATTTGACGAAAGTTGCGTAAAGGCCGATGAGCGGTGGCGTGGTGAGTGTGATGATCGCGCCATACTTCCAGCCGGTGAGCAGGGTGTGCAGTCCGACGATCATGTGAAAACTCAGATAGTCAAGGATTCGGCCGAGCATGCTTTTTTTACCAAAGCCCGTGGCCTTGACGCGATGGATGTGAACACCGTCTTTGACTTCGTATTTGGGGGCGGCGTTCCCCGTGCCGTCATCGTATTGACCACGTGAACAGAGCACATGCACTTCATGCCCAGCACGGACCAATCGCGGGCACAGATCGGTCATCATCTGTGAGGTCGCAGCCATATCCGGCCAGTAGTACTGGTTGATAAACAACAGTTTCATGCGTGCAGAAATGCCTCCAAAGTACTGACCAGCGCGTCCTGATACCA
>JBICHS010000353.1:0-2973 GCA_043101135.1 Phycisphaeraceae bacterium JB051 | reverse complement strand
AAAGTACATGTTGATCTGAAAACAAGTTGTTCAACCAAATATTCGGCCAGATTAATAAGAGATGCTTGTCTGCTTAAAGTCTTTTTGGCAAAATGAGATTTCACCAGTTCACACTTTTGCCGGGAGTTCGTTGATGAAATCATTCTGTCCATTTTTCTTTGTCACATGCACTTTGATCCTCACATTGATTATCAATGTTCAAGCACAAACAACTGATTATTTCCACCCCCAGAATTTTCCTGTGGGTAAAGTCACAGACATCACAATCGATGGCAAGATGGGCGACTGGGACGATTACGGCTTACAGATCAATATTCTTAATCCACTTGGGGGTGATATGCCAGCGCATCGCGATTTTTATCCACGATGCCGCCTGGGCTGGGACGAACGTGGCATCCTTCTCTTGGCAATGGTTGAGGACGATACCTTCACTGAAGCAGATAGTCAGTCGGATATCTGGCGAAAGGATGCGATCGAATTTTTCATGGCAGACAAAGTGGGTGGCAATCAACGACTGCAACTGCTCATCGCCCCGGGCATGGATACCAAACACGCTCAACCACGATATCACCTAAACAATCTTTCCCCAAACAAGCCTAACGATAACAAACAACATCAACCCGTCATCGCTCGCACAAAACAGGACAACGGTTATTTCCTTGAAGCATTGATTCCATGGCAGATATTGAAGCTCGATCCTCTGAAAAACAAAGGCCATCAAGAACTGGCATTGCAGATTTTCTTTAATGATGTTGATGGCGATTCCGTTCGTAAGCAACTGCTTTGGTATCCCGGGGTCAGAACATACTCGGATAGCACGCAGATGCATCCAATACGTATTGCTGGTGGAAAAACAAGCCCAAACACAATTAATGCCACAGCTTCAGCAAGCATTCAATACTTGAAATGGCTCAAGGTCAATGTTCTGGCAACACCAGAACTCGCAGGAAGAACATGCCGCTTGATGATCCCCAACCAACCAGCCATCAAGCAGACGCTGCAATTGCATGGAGATTGGGCGACTTGTACTTTCAAGCAACCACTGGACGCAGTGAACAATCAACAGAAACAAGTCAGAATCCTCTTTGGCGATAATAACTTGCCAAGCATTTTGGACATCCCCTCGCTGGCTGACAAACGCAAAGAGATGTTGCTGACAACCGGTTTGAAATTTGAACCTTCAACTATTTTCAAAACCATCACGTTCCCGGAATGTCACTTCGCTCAACCATTGGTGATGGAACAACTCCTTGGTTCCTATTCCATCAAAACGGATTATTACGACACACATTGCAATCCCGTTTCGACAGCAATCACACCTGGTCGCTACGGCGCGGTGATTAACATCACCTGTCATGAGACAGGCAAAACACATACGCGTTATCGCACGCTTTACCGGATGCCTCAAAATGTTGATCCCTGGGACATGACCTTTGGGGGTGACATTCAATTACCCGAGGCTTATGGCATTAACCCGCAAGTGGTCAAAGATCATCAGAAAACGGTCAATGCTTTTGTGAACTGGTCCTTCTGGGACATTGCTCAAAATGCAAGCTTTAATGCAGGTCTGCTGTCAAGTCTGTCGCAGATGGAACCGGGTGTGGAGGCAACGGTTTACAACGGTGTTCAAACCCTTGAAAAACAGTATTGGACGACACTCGAACGCAAGCTCAATCACAATGACAGCATGTTTACCCGTGCGTTTGCATTGCCGCTGGAGTCCGACACGCATGCCACCACGGTGCACACTGGCAGTATGTCCGAAGCGGGAATGACCGACGACGCACCTCAGAAAATCGACAACCTTTTGAGCCAATGGGCTGAGGACACCGACGAACCGTTTATTGCCTGTGTCATCCGTAATGGTGTTATTGTCCATCACAAAGCCTATGGCAAACGTGATGACGCTCCCATGCAAACCAACACCAAAAGCTGGATGGCATCACTCTCAAAACTTATCTCGGGCACGATGGTCATGATGATGGTTGATCAGCAACTCATCAATCTTGATACGCCGATCGATCGTTATCTGCCGCAACTCCAGAACGCGGGGTTCAATCAAATGCCCACTATCCGAAATCTCTGGACGCATACTGCAGGTTTTACCTCTCACCGAGGCGAAGACGATCCTGACCTTGAACATCTCATTGCTTCCATTGCCCCCTATGTCAAAGTCGGTAACAAGTATGAATACGATGGCATGGGCCTGGAACTTGGCATCCAACTGCTCGGGCAGGTGTCGGGCAACTGCTACCCGTTGATGGTCAAAAACCATTTGCTTGATCCTCTGGGATGTACGGATACTGACTGCCAGAACGCATCATGGAACACACAATCCACCGCGATGGACATGGCAAAGATCGGCCAGATGCTACTCAATGGTGGCAGCTACGGCCCCTATCGTTTCATGTCCAAAGAAACGCGTGATGCCATGCTCCCTATTGATATGGCGACACTCACCGGAGGTCGCAGTACCAACCAATACGGCATCGGCACAAGCTGGTACACCGGTGATGGTTTATCTGATCGCTGCTTTGCTCACGGTGCAGCTTCTTCTGCAACATTACGCATCGATCTGAAACACAACCTTGTGATCTCCATGACACGCAATACTGCTGGCAAGAACTTCGGCAATTATCACCCCAAATTCATCCAGACGGTGACCGGTTGCATGTTGGAAAACCAACGCGTCGAACGCTGACACATAGCCCGGTCATCTTGACCGGGTTGTCTTGATTGTTTTTGTTTACGGCAGGTTGTTCCCAAGACAACCGAGTCACGATGACTCGGCTATATGGGGGATGTCTTCGAGTGGAATTAAATCTTCCTGCGTGATGGGTTCATCCAAACGTGAACCGGGGATGGCATCATCGATGGTGTATTGCCCAACCGCCGTGCGTCTGAGATCCGCACAATGCCCACCGGTGTTCAGAAGTTTGCCGAGATCACGGGCGATGGATCGGATGTACGTCC
>JBICHS010000352.1:0-6996 GCA_043101135.1 Phycisphaeraceae bacterium JB051 | reverse complement strand
CATCCCGCGACCGGGGCTCGATTGAATCATCGCCTGAACCGGCTTACTCATCTTGCCATACACTTCCGTCCAGGCCATGGCATCGGCGCCGTTGAGTTTGTCCTGACTTTGCACAAGCTCCAACAGCTTTGAAGAGAGCGGTTGTTCGACTTGCTGCCATGTGGTGTAGTCGGTTCCCCAGCGTTGATTGAGTGTTTTCAAATCACCGTGAAGTTGTTGGCACCAATTGCGAAAAGCAGCGTCGGCATACAGTGTTGGGCACAACCCATCCTTGCCATAGAACGGTTGCTCATTGGCCATCTGATATGAAGCGATCTGCGGGTTTTCGCCGTTTTCCTTGCCGATCGATTCAGCCTGATCTAGAAAAACTTTTCGACCTTCGGGATGCCAGATATCCAGGCGACCGCCCTTGGCAGGATTCTGTATCTCACGGTTGCGCGTCGGATCAATATCCAGGCGACGCCACTCCATGCGATGTGTTGGCATGCCGCCTGCAGCGATGAGAAAGCCCTTCTGCGTGGTGTAGCGGCCACGGTCACAGATGTAATCCAACTGCCCTGCCCATTTGTAGTCACTGAAACGATAACCACTGAAATGATCGCCGTGCTGATCAAGCATCCCGTTACCAACACCAAACAACTCAGCGGGTTTGTAACTCGGGGCAATGGCAAAACGCATTACCATCTGCGACAAGACCTGCGTGGATGATGCGCTACCACCGATTTTCAGACGAGGGAGAAACTGCCCTGCACCTTTGATCACGCGACCATCATCCAAATGCACATCGGTTGTGATGACATAGGCATTGGGTTTTAGCTGTGAGGTTTCAAAGTCGATGCTGACTTTCTTTTGGCTATGAAGCTCAGACAGAGCCACGCGTCCCAACGGCTGGGTTGCCAGATTATCCCATGTTCCAAGGGAGATTTTCACGTGACCACGCAAATGCTCTGGCGTTAGAGAGGACAAAATGAGTTGACGTTTGGTGGTCTCACCGTCGGACCAAATCGGCACAGAATCATTGGACTGCCCAACGATTTGCAGGGCAATCCACTCGGTGGGAATCGCAGCATAGTCCGTCGCATCAGACGATGACTGAACCATCAAATCATCAAACCAGACTTTGCCCTTGAGCACCTTCAGACCAGGTAATGCCTGCATCGGTCGATCAATCTTGGCACGTACTGTCACACGCATCCAATCCGACGTGGCTGGGAGATTTTGCTTTTCAACAACGGTCACACGGCGTGGCAGGATTTGATCATCCGAGGTGAGTAGATTCAATTGCAATGTTGCATCCGCCTGCTCTGAACGTATCCACGCAGTAAGCGTCACATCACCAGCAGGAAGCCAGTTGCCCGGAGCACTGACCACAGTGATCGGCTTTTCGGACGCTTCGATCATCAGCGATTGTTCGCCCGAATGTTTCTGCGTAGCGTCAACAGTGACACCTTCTGCGTTGTCACCTAGTGCCCACCAGGACTGAACGGGAAGCTGCGTATAGAGACGTTTATTGCCGCGTTTGGCATAGCTGTATGTGCGTTCGTACCCGCGATACATTTTCGAGCCGTTGTATTTACCTGTCTTCTCAAAACCGCTGTTATGAAGGACATTTTCAGTCGGACCGGGCAGATTTCGATTGATGATATCGCATGATTCTTTTGCCAGTAATTGATGTTTGCCATCGGCTTTGCGGATCAGCAATTCGAATGTCATTACCGAAAGGTCAATGGCGGGTGCAAAACGACGAAGCGTCTGCCACTGCTTATCGGGTGCCAATGTCCAATCTTTTTCCAACAGTTGTTCGCTGTCTTGAGCTTTGAGTAACAGGTCGCCATGAAGGTTGTCACCGGAGGCATTGACAACCTGTAATTGCACAGCGATCGGTTGATCGGCAAAGACATACTTTGGCATGAGCATCCGACATGCGGTTGCCTGACGATCGAATCGCATCAGTTCTGCGCGTTTTACGGCTTGCTGTTGATTGGACAGTTGAATTTTGACGAAGAACTGACGGTAGCGATCAAACATGTGCTCTTCAGGTTGGCCGTAGCCCTTGGTCGACCACTGTGCATAAGGCATGTCCAGAATCAGTGCATTCCAATTGGCAGGGTTGTTTGCATCCTTGTCACCGTCATCCCACGTGATCGCCCAGGACTCACCGACACTTTCCCAGGCCTGTTGATCGGTCGGTTTGATGAAAGCCTGACAGGTTGCGGAGTTTGCATTTTCAGTGAAATGTACGGCTAGTTTCAAATCAAACCAACAGGCAATTTGTGATCCTTGCATCGAAGCATGTACTTGATCGGCTAACGCAGAAAAGGCTTCAAAAACAGGCTTTCCCGTTGGATCATGATCAGGCACATCGCCCACACGATAGCCGATGCGCGGACCGCGTTGGGCTTGCCAACTGTAATCTTTGACCTTTCGAATATCCTCAATGGTTTTGATTTCATCAGGGACAAAGCCCGGCCCCATGCGCCATTGAACCATGCGCGTGCCATCACGGACATAGTGCGAACGAAGCGTGTTATGCGTCCAGGGTTGGATGTAGACACTGACACCAAATTCAAGTTGCATACCCGGTGTTGGCTTGAGTGGCGTATTGCCGTTGGATGGATCAGCATCCCAATCAATACGGATGGCATTACTCGAACCGTGAATCTGCGAGTGCGGGTAGGTGTCGATCAGACAGGCCAAACCATCCATCTCGACGCGTTTGTAGGAATAGTAATTGGGGAAGCGCCCCCATCCACCATTACGCCCTGCAAGGATCGGCCAGCCGGCTTGATCCATGCGAGAATTCTGAGGCACTACGGCAAGGTTCAATAGATCGACAAGTGATTGAGCCCATGTCTGCGATGACAGGACAAGGCAACATCCCAGGACAAACAAAGATATAAACTGATTGAAGCGCATAAGAGAACTGCTTTCCGAACAAAGCATGGAAAAACCATTCTTCTCCATGATAATTCTAAATTTCGTCATTCCCGCGAAGGCGGGAATCCAGTGGCATTCTGTTAACGCTTGCATGTATCACTGGACTCCCGCCTGCGCGGGAGTGACGGACGATGGAGAATAATTATTTGCCCCACTTTTACCGTGTGTTGGGTTAATGAATTCTGTGCAACAAATTTTGGATGTCGATTAAAATTACAGTGCATCACCATACGATCACTTACTACATCCGTTTCAGTTTCGCCATGTTTTAAGCCAAATATGGCCTTGCGGGTAATACGTCATGGGAAGCTGATGGGTACTATCAGGAATTTCTTCGCGCGTTGCATGCCCATCAAGAAAGACAATATTCGCTCGATCCAAATGCCAGGCTCCGACGTTGTAGCGACCGTTATATCCTGCTTCAGTGTAGTTGTAATTGGTTGTATAGCCGGAGACTTTTGCTGCATCGCCAAGATAGATCAGATTACTGGCATTGCTCCAAAGGGTTGGGCGTCCCAGATTCCGATCCAGGTTTGGCATGTTGGTGACATCGGCTCGGAAGTTGTAGGCAATCTCGCGATTCACAACATAGTTCCCTGAAGCACCATTGGAACAATGCGGACTTGGATTGGTTGGGCAATCCCAGATGTCTTTGGCTTTCTGCCATGATGCTGTTGCATTGGACTGCGTTGCATGACCGGTGTAACACATGAAATGTGACACCCACCAGTCGAAAAACTTGATAGTCGGATGCGGCCCGTAAGAAGCACCGATGTTATTGGTGACCTTGGGAAAATAGCCGTCGTAATCATTGGTGTACGCAAAACCCGCGATACCAATTTGCCTGAGACTGCTGGCACAACTGATCGCCTGGCCGGACTTGCGGGCGCTGGCTAAAGCGGGCAAAAGTACTGCAATTAACAGGGAAATAATGCTGATCACAACCAACAGTTCGATGAGTGTGAACGCCCGAATCGGCCGGTGATCAAAGCGGTGTTCTGCTTGCATCCGATATCCCTTTATGTCATGCGTTACGTGTCAAGTGATTAATCGCGATTACGTAAATGGGTCTTACCCGGGGCCCAGTAGCCTTGATGAGAAAAGGAACAAAGCTTCTGGCCTGCGGTGACAATCACGTCCACCAGGCTGGTGACAGCCATGTGACCAACCATGCGCAGATCAAAAACCATGCGGCTCCAATCCTCACCCTTGGGTAAGGCAATGTCTTCATTGGCAATGGTGAGAACGCCCATATCGCGACCGGGTTTGAGCCCGCGTTCTTTCATCAATCTCGCAAGCACATGCAGCGGCATTTCCGATGCCATCATCACAGCGTCAGGGCGATGCTTGTCATCAAGTAGACGCTGTAGCACCGGCTCCCACTGACAACTCAGATGCGTGATGCTTTGAAGTTTGAGCGTGCGCATCGGCTCCAACCCCGCATTGACCATGGCATAGCGATAGCCCATCTCGTTGCGTGATGTCGGGCCGATGTGACTCATCATGGACAGCAGTTGAATGCGTTTGTATCCCTGTTCTGCAAGCAAGGTTGTTCCGCGTTCGACAGCCTGCTGGGTGTCTGCTTGAATCAGCGGTTCGAAAGTTGGCAGGATCGTGCCGGGCCAAACCTGAACCAAAGGTGGATGCGCTTGACCCCAAACCTTGTGATAAGCCTTGAGAAAACGATCAACCAAACCGCTGTGGACGATGTAGCCATCGCAAGGGTTGGCTTTGAGTTCATCGATAATGTGTTCAACCACCGTCAAGCCATCGACATCGTATTCCATGGCATAGGTCTGTAACTTGTGATTGAGTTCGTGCGTGCGATTTTCGATTCCCGCCAGAAGCATTTTGTTGGCTGGCGTCGTGCAATGCATATCGCCCCAGAGTCCGAGGGTCAGCTGTTGACGTGATGGATCGGGCGCAAGGCGCGGCGGTTGATCGGTCACCTGCTCGGTGACAAAAAGACTTTGACGCATAGGCGTATAGTCGGCCGGGCATGGTGCCGTAACAGGGACTTTGCGAAGGTATGTACCACTACCATGCCGCCGCACGAGAATGCCCTGCTCTTCGAGTTCATTAAGGCTGCGTCGGATGGTCATGCGATTGGCCCCGATTAGATCAGCCAACTGCCTTTCATTGACCAACCGTTGCCCGGACGCTGCGGGTTGTCTTGCCAATTCGTACTGCAGAACGGCCAGAACCTGTTGACGATTGAGCTTTATGGATCGGATCGTAGGCGACATGACCCATTTTATTCACATTGGGTCAAACAAGTCAATCAACAGCCAATAAGTTTTTTCAAACGGGTAGCCGACAGCAAAATTAATCATTCTTTGGATTGACTTTGTCATGGTACCCACCTAAAGTTTTTATACACTATTTAGTATAAAAACAAAGCCATGCCAAGACCCACCAAACATCACGCCATTTCCCAATTGATCAAACAACGCATTGACAGCGGCGTCTACTACGGCCAGGCCATACCCGGCGCCAAAGCCATAGCCTCTGAACTGGGCGTTAGTTACATGACAGCTCGCAAGGCACTGGAACATCTGGTTGATCGCAATGTCTTGACTCGAATGCAAAACAGTCGTCTGACTGCAACGGAGACGGCTGGCCAATCCAAGGATCGGTCGCGATATCTTCTCCTGGCGCCGGCATTTGAGAGTTTTGGCCTGACGGCCTTGCAGATGAGTATTGAACGCGTGATCTGCCCCAGGGGTGGGATGCTCAATGTCAAAGGCTATCGCAATTGGCATGACACCGTCCTGATGTCGGCATTCGACGAAGACTGGGCGGGGATTTTCATGATCCCTCCCATCGAAGGAACACCCCAACTGCTTATGGATCGCATGCAGGCCAATGCGCATCGCCTGGTGAGTATGCATCTTGATCTCTCAGAGCATGGCATCGTCTCAGCGGACAATTCCCGGCCGCAGTGGAGTCGTCTGATGGTTGAGCACATGGTGAACCTGGGCCACGAACGTGTGGACTGCCTGAACACCCAACCGGGCACCATCGTTCACCAACGCATCAAAGCCTGGGAAGAAAGTGTGCAAAGCCACCAGGTTCAAGGCCAACTCTGGGATGAACCTGTCGAGAATTTTCAGGTCAACTGGATCAAGGCTTACCACATTGCCAAAGCCGCGTTGGCTGATGGCAGCATGGCGCGGGCGGTCTTCTGTCCCAACGTTCAGGTTGCCAAGGGTCTGAATCGCGCTGCACACGAGTTGGGCATGGTCGCAGGCAAAGACATTTTCTACTGTTGTGTCGGTGCTGCGATGGAAACGCTTTTTGAAGTGCCCTCCATCACCACCCTCCAATTCCCTCCCATGGATGACGTCATTCAACAGGCTGTCGATTGGCTTGAACAAGGTGATAAAGCGTTACCCAACGCCAGCCGCTGCCTGTTCCCTCAAACCATCCCTCAGCTGCTGTTAGGCGAATCGACCGGTCATCCATCTGTAGCAGATCAAATCCCAACTGTCCCGCAATAACATTGTCTATCAACGCAATGCGTCCGGAGAATCAACATGCAATCACAATCTCGAAACCATCCAACCCAACAGCATTATTCAGGCTTCACACTCATTGAGCTTCTGGTTGTCATCAGCATCATCTCACTACTCATCGGGATCCTTCTGCCGGCTTTGGCCAATGCCCGCAAAGCTGCTCGAGGTGTGCAATGTGCAACGCAGCTGCGACAGATCGGATACGCTCAATTCACCTATGCAGAAGACTTCAAATGGTTCACCACGCCGCGACTGACAGGCACGATGTATCCCTATAACTCGGGCGATTGGTGGATGACACTGCGATCTTACCTGGCCTACGATCACGCTGTTCCCACAAACTGGAAGCCTTACCAGAACACCTGTGACACCGGCGTCCTGGCATGCCCTGAATGGAACAAACTCGGGACGGACCACAAATCCTACGCCCAGAATAAACTCTCATATCTCTGCGATCCGACCAACTCTCCCAAATACGAACTAGGCCCATCACAAAAGTGGCATCCCAGTCAACCTGACTACACCGTTCGCCCTGACAGTCAGA
>JBICHS010000351.1:0-2751 GCA_043101135.1 Phycisphaeraceae bacterium JB051 | reverse complement strand
TTGTCAGTACATGGAAACCTGCTGGCCTGATGAACACACCGCAATGGATGAACGGATTGGAAGTGGGCTTTGCCATTGAAAATCTCGCTGATAAGAATTTCACATGGTACACCAGTAACCCCGGGCACGGGATCAATCCCGCGCTAACCGTCAGCTACACCAAATCATGGTAAAAACAACGAACATCCTGTTAATCCTATATGGTGTTGCAGCGGCAAGCAGCCTGGCATGCGAAGCACTTTGGATGAAACAACTGGCACTGCTCATGGGCATGACGCACCATGCAACGGCAGCCACACTGTCAGTCTTCATCCTCGGTGTTGCGTGGGGCGCCTGGCTGCTGTCACGTCTGATCAATAGCCATTGGCTTAAACAGCGTTGGCAGGACAACACCTTTAACCGGATGTTCGCCATGATTCAATTCGCCCTGGCAGTGTGGAATGGATCACTGCCATGGCTTTTTCAAGGGGTCGATTGGCTTTATGTCACCATCGCCCCCACGCAACAGAACCTGTTGCATGACGTGTGTCGCATTGGGGGAGCGATACTCATTCTTCTAGCACCGAGCCTGCTGATGGGGATGGTTTTCCCGTTGGTCAGTCGGGCAGGTGTCAAACGTGTTTACCCGGTTGGGATGATTGGCTCGGTCATGGGCGTTTTGCTTATGGGGCTAATCATCCAACCGATGCTCGGTACGCGACAAGCCATGTACCTGTTGGCCGGAATCAACCTATTGGTTGGCGCAGGTGCATGGCTGTTACCGGGTTTGGAATTCAAATCATCTGACAAGGCAGAGGCAACCGTTTCGCAAAGTCGTAACCAACCCAGGCGACTGATCATGACTGTATGCCTGTTAGGCGCGTCTCTGTTCATGGCTGAATCCATGTGGTTTAAACTCATTGGCCTGATGGTTGATGCAACAAGTTACGCACAGGTGATGATTCTTGCAGCGGTGTTATGTGCAATGACCATCGGCGCGGTGATTAACTGGCGATGGAAATTACCGGTGACGATGTGGCTATTACTTGCTGCGATGAGTCAACTGCTGGTGATCCTCTTGCCGGGCTTGTTGATTGGACACTGGCATGAACATTCTGACATCTGGCAAAACAGCTTCACCAGATATCTCACGAGCTTGTTTACATTGGCAATGCTTCTTGTGACTGCCCCATCATTGTGCATGGGAGCATTGATCCCACGGCTTTGTCAGGACATGCCAACGGGATTGGTCGCACGAATGTGGTGCTGGCATCATCTGGGCTGCGCCTTTGGCGCGATCATCGGCACGTGCCTGATCATGCCACTCATCGGTGTCACCGGCACGATTGCCATCGCTTCTGGCATCATTGCCATCCCGCTTTTGACCCGTAAAACATGGGCTTTGGCTATCACCGTCGTGATGCTATGTAGTTTCACAGCTTTGATGGGTGATGCGACTTTTAAAAATCAATTCAACAATGACAATCGCCAAATCGTCTTTCATCATGAAGACGCATCCGGTATTACCGAAGTCTACAAAAACCGCAACGACGACAGCCTGTCACTGACCTCCAGCCGACGACGTCAGGAAGGCGGCAATCACCCCGATCAGGTCTACGTCGAAAAAGTTCAGGGCCAATTACCCGTCGCGCTATGTTCCGATGCCAAAGATATCCTGATCATCGGCATGGGCACCGGTACCACCCTTGGCGCCTCGCGCACTGAACATCTTCAAACACTCACCTGTGTCGAAATCTCACCCGGCGTCATAGCGGCATCCGACTTCTTCAAAGAGGCCAACGGCCATGTGTTTGATGACCCACGGGTCGAGCTAATCGAACAGGACGGCCGCAACTTTATCAAGCTTAATGACAAACAGTATGACTTGATCGTCCAGGAGCTCTTCTTCCCTTACCGCCAAGGGGTGGCCTCCCTTTATGCTCAGGAACATTATCAACGATGCAAGAAACGCCTGAAAACACAGGGTAAATTTGCTCAGTGGATTGCATTGGGACAAATTGGCCCGGATGAACTCAAAGTACTTGCTCGGACTTTCACATCCGTCTTCAAAGAAACAAGCCTGTGGATTCATGGCGGATATCTCATGTTCATCGGAAGTGATCAGTTGATGACATTACAAGCCGATCAACCGATGCTCGGTCACTTCCTTGCAGATGACCAATCCATCAGACAATGGTGCCAGGAAGCGCCAATCAATACAGAAAATCATCTGCTAATCGAATCACGATTGCCACGGATCATCTCGCGAATCGACACCACTGAATTAACCGTGAGTAATCTGGCCATGCTCTGTGACATCGCAAAGCCGGTGACCGTGATGGGTGATCATCTTCCAACAGACGCATGGCAATCTTCGGACCTGGTTCGCAAAGCCATCATTCAACGATTCAACCAGCATGATGCCCAAGCCATCAAACTTTACCAGCAGGCCTTTGTTCTGGATCGCAAGAATGAGCAGGCACGTCGTGCGTTGGTTGAGCATTACACTCAAACGCATGACTATCACAAACTATTGATTGTCGAGCCCAGCAACATGACAGCACTGAACAATCAGGGCATGCTGTATTACAAACAAAACAGGCTTACTGAGGCCATCGCTTGTTTTGAGAGGATCCTTGCACAAGACGAAGCTCATGTCACCGCCATGTTCAATCTCGGTAACTGTCATGCACGTTTACGTCAGTATGACAAAGCAGTGCTGCTTTATCAGAAAGTGCTCCAACACAAACCAACCCATGCCAAGGCGATTCA
>JBICHS010000350.1:0-7472 GCA_043101135.1 Phycisphaeraceae bacterium JB051 | reverse complement strand
GCATCCGTGCCGGGGAAAAGTGATGCAGTATGACCGTCATCGCCCATGCCCAACAACACGAAATCCAGTCGGCCATCGGGCAATAATTCGCGGAGTGCTGCTTCGTATGGCGTTGCAGGATCTTCATCCATCACGGGCATGGGATGCACATTCCGCTTGGGGATCGGCACGTGATCGACCAGTGTTTCGCGGATCATCTTGAAGTTGTTCTTCTCGTGATCTTCAGGCACGCGACGCTCATCGACAATCCAGACATGCATCTTGTTCCAGGGGATCGCTCGGAAACGAATGTCGGTGACAAGCCGCATGTAAAACGGCTCAGGTGTGCCACCGCCGGAGAGTGCGATGTGACAGACATCACGCTTGCCGACTGCATCGTTGGCAGTGTTCAGAAGTATGCCACCCAGGTCATCGAACAGGTCGTCGATTTCGTTTTGGACGATGATGTGGCCGGGGAGTTTGAGGGGTGAGTCTTGCATTTTTATCCTTGAGGGACTAGGGACTAGCGACTTGGGACTAGGGTTAAGACACGCAAGCGTTTTTCGTCACTCCAGCACAGACGGGAGTTCAGTTCAAATCTGCGAGCGTCGACAAAATACCACTGGATTCCCGCCTGCGCGGGAATGACGGGAGAGCACGACTCTTCCCTAGTCCCTAGTGGCTAGTCCCTAATCCCTATCGAATTACTTGGGATTATGCCAGTAACGGTTGCTCTGGGCCATGAGGATGTCGGCAGCCGACGGGCCCCATGTTCCTGCTGCATAGTTGGGTAAATCAAACTGCGGGTTGTCCTGCCAGTAGTCGAGTACAGGCTGCACGGCATGCCAGGCACATTCGATTTCATCGCGGTGTTTAAACAGCGTTTGATCGCCGAGCATCACGTCATAAAGCAACGTCGCATAACCATCCGGTGGCTGAGCGTTCCACTGCTTCACATAGTCGAAATCAAGCTCAACATCCTTGACCGCCAAACGGTGACCGGGGACTTTGCCTTCGAAACGAATACGAATGCCTTCGTCAGGTTGGACATTGATGACGATCTGATTGGCCTTGCGCTGCTTAGCCATATCGCGGAAAAGAATGTGCGGCGTAGGTTTGAAGTAGAGCACGATGTTGGTGACCTTCTTGGCCATCGCTTTACCGGAACGCAGGTAAAACGGCACGCCGCCCCACCGCCAGGTGTCCACATACATCTTCATCGCAGCATACGTATCGCACTGACTTTCAGGATCCACACCATCGGTATCACGGTAGGCCTTGATGACCTTGCCACCGAGTTGACCATCACCATACTGACCACGCACGGCAATGTTCGGCACATCGTCATACTTAGGCACACGCATGGCTTTGAAGATTTTGATCTTCTCGGTTCGGATGTCCTCAGCCTTGAGACTCACGGGTGGTTCCATGGCCATGACAGAGAGCACCTGAAGCAGGTGGCTTTGCACCATATCGCGCATTGCCCCGCCGGTGGGTCCGTCGTAGTAGGCACCACGTGACTCCACGCCGACGGTTTCGCTGGCGGTGATCTGCACATGGTCGATATAGCTTTGATTCCAGATGGGTTCAAAAATCGCGTTGGCAAAGCGGAGCACCATCAGGTTCTGAACGAGTTCTTTACCCAGGTAATGGTCGATGCGGTAGATTTCGGTTTCTTCGAACACGTTGGCTAACACGCTGTTGAGATGCGTGGCAGACTTGGGGTCCGAGCCGAAAGGCTTTTCAACAACGATGCGCTGCCAGGGCTTGGACTGACGATCCAGCGAGCAGTAACGCTTGCCTTCGGTGACCATTTCAGCAGCAGAGATGTTATTGATGGTGGGTTCGAAGAACTGCGGCGCCATCGACAGGTAAAACAGCACGTTCTCCCCGGTCTTGTGCTCATCTGCCAACGCCTTGAAGCGCTGCTTCATATCACCGTAGTCACCGATCTTGGTGGAGTCTGCAGCATGGTAATGAATGTGCTTGGCAAATTCGTTCCAGGCAGCGGCATCTGTATAGTTGTCGGGCTTAAAGTCGTAAAGCTTTTGACGAAAGTCATCATCACTAAACTGAGTTCGACTCACACCAACGACCGCAAAATGCTCAGGCATTTGTTTACGGGTGTACAAATCAAACAACGCTGGGATGAGTTTACGCTTGGTCAAGTCCCCGGACGCGCCAAAAATGACGATCATGCAAGGATGCAGTTTATCTTTATTTTCCATCATGGCCCCTATCAAACAACAAACCCGCTCGCGCCGCAAGCGGTATACACTACATTGTGTCAAAAGAATGTTTACACTGAATACAACGTCAGATTATCGTTTACCCAAGGCGACGCTCAAAACCATTAGATCAGCTGGCGTGATACCTGCCAAACGCGAAGCCTGTCCCATCGTGCGAGGACGGAATTTATCGAGTACTGCCTTGGACTCATTCCGCAAACCGACCACGGCGTTGTAGTCAAAATGCTCAGGCAGTTGAACTTTTTCCTGTTGACGCAGACGTTCAATGTCACGCGTCTGACGATCAAGATAACCGTCATACATCACTTGTGCCAATACATGATCAAGTAACATCGGGTAACTGGAAAATATTTCACCCTCCGGCCCGGTGACTTTTCCAGTTAACCATTGACGATTGACTTCCGGGCGTTTGCACCAGTCAATGAGTCGCATGCCTTGGTAAGCCGTCTTGGTGAGTGTCTGATGAATGGCATCAACCGTCTGCTTGCGATGCTCAAAATGTTCCCAACGAGCATCATCAACCAAGCCCAGGTCACGACCGATGGGCGTTAAACGATCCGCTGCATTATCCGAACGAAGCTGTAAACGAAATTCGGCGCGGCTGGTGAACATGCGGTACGGCTCGCGCGGCGTCTTGGTGATCAGGTCATCCATCATCACCCCCAGGTAACATTGATCACGGCCAAAGCGGATCTCATCTTTGCCCTGCATATATCGCACAGCATTGAGCCCTGCGATGAGTCCCTGGCCGGCAGCCTCTTCGTAACCGGACGTGCCGTTGATCTGCCCTGCAAGAAAGAGCCCGTGGATGGACTTGGTCATGCAGGTCGCATCAATCTGGTGCGGCCAGACCATGTCATATTCGACCGCATAGCCATACTTGAGAATCTTCGCATTTTCACAACCGGGCAGGTTATGGACAATCACATCCTGCACATCACGGGGCAGTGATGTCGAAATGCCGTTGCAGTAAATCTCGTTGGTCTCCAATGACTCAGGCTCAAGGAAAACATGATGCGATGTGCGATCCGCAAAGCGCATCACCTTGTCTTCAATGCTCGGGCAATAGCGCGGGCCGACACTGCCTTTTTCGATCTGGCCATTGAATAGTGGCGCCCGATCGAGATTGGCTTTGATGTGTTCGTGACTGTCTGCACAGGTTTCGGTGATCCAGCAACAGACCTGCTTCTGTGGGGGGAAGCTGGTGATGTCGGTCATGTCCGAAAACGGCTGAGGTTGTTCATCACCGGGCTGTTCTTTGAGGATATCAAAGTTGATGCTTTCAGCTGCAAGACGAGGTGGTGTGCCGGTTTTGAGTCGTCCCAGTTCCAGACCGAGCTTGGTGAGATTGCCACTGATGCCTTCTGCTGAACCTTCATCCACACGGCCACCCTGTGTCTTTGCTTCACCCGTGTGCATGAGCCCACGCATGAAGGTGCCTGTGGTGAGGATGATGGCAGCGGCATTGAGGGTTTGATTGTTAATGCCCTGAGCCGGGTTGGAGTAGATCACGCCATGCGTCTTGCCGCCTTCGACGAGGATGTCATCGACGACGCCCTGGACGAGCTGGATATTGCTGCGTGTTTTGAGCAGTCGCTGGACTTCCCGTGCGTAGGCATATTTGTCACTCTGACATCGTGGGCCGCGCACCGCTGGTCCCTTGGAGGCATTGAGAATGCGGAACTGAATCCCGGTGTTATCCGCAGCGATGCCCATCAGGCCGCCCAGCGCGTCGATCTCACGGACGATCTGTCCCTTGGCCAAACCGCCGATCGCCGGGTTACAGCTCATCGCCCCGATCTTGTCGACTTCCATGGTGATCATGGCAACGCGCACACCAAGATTGGCACACGCCCAGGCAGCTTCACTACCGGCATGTCCACCACCAATCACCACAATGTCAACATCCTGGGCGGGCATAGACGGAGCATTATACAGTAAACATCTGCTGAGATTAACCACGAAGACACGAAGAGCACGAAGGACACGAAGAAATTAAAAAACAGACAAAACAGATATTTCCACCTTGTGTATTGTTATCAAGACAACTCATTTCTTAACTTCGTGATCTTCGTGCTCTTCGTGTCTTCGTGGTTAAAAAACATCGCGCGATTTCACCATCCAATCTCTGTTATGATGCACACATGCAAGAAGAAATGGATTTCGACAATAACCCTCTCCCCCCCGTGGAGGAAGTTGACCCGCTATTGGAAGGCTTGACGGCACCGCAGGTTGAGGCGGTTACGCATGTGGATGGGCCGATGCTTGTGCTCGCCGGTGCAGGTTCAGGCAAGACGCGCACCATCACCCGCCGGATTGCGTATCTGGTTCAGCGTTGTGACATCGCCCCCTGGAACGTCCTTGCCATCACCTTCACCAACAAGGCTGCAGGCGAGATGCGTGAACGTGTCGGGCAACTGCTCACCGAACGACAGGCCAACGCGGTGATGATTGGCACGTTCCATAGTTTGTGCTCACGTATTCTCCGCAAGTACGCAACGACGTTAAACCTCTCGCCGTCGTTTACGATTTACGACACGTCCGATCAGACACGCGCGATGAAGCAGGCATTGAGTGATTTGAACATGAATTCAAACCACTTCCCGCCCGGCAAGATGCTGCACACCATTTCCGGTGCAAAAAACGAACTCATCGGGCCGGAAGAATTTGCCAAATCCGCACACGATTTCTTTTCCAAAAAGGCAGCAGCAGCTTACGAAAAGTATCAGGCAATTCTCACCAAGAACAAAGCACTGGACTTTGATGATCTGATTCTCCAGACCGTCAAGCTCATGAAGTTTTTCCCTGCTGCACTCGATGAACTTCAGGAACGCTTCAAGTACATCCTCATCGACGAATATCAGGACACCAACCACGCGCAGTTCATCCTCGCCCACAGCCTGGCTCACAAGCATGGCAACCTCAATGTCACCGGTGACCCGGACCAATCCATTTACGGTTGGCGTGGCGCGAACATCAAAAACATTCTTGAGTTTGAGCAGTACTATCCCAAAGCCAAGATCGTCAAGCTTGAACAGAACTACCGGTCCACGCAGTTGATCCTTGCTGCTGCCGACCACCTGATTCAAAACAATGCTGAACGCAAACACAAAGCACTTTGGACGGAGAACGAAAAAGGTGCTCCGATTCGCTGCTTTGCCTGCAGCGATGAACGTCACGAAGCCAAGGTGGTGGTCGACGAATTTGAAAAACTCAAAGTCGAGTTGGGCTTATCCTGGAGTGATTTTGCTGTCTTTTACCGCACCAATTCACTCTCGCGTGTGATTGAAGACCAACTGCGAAACCGCGCGATCCCCTACCAGATCGCCCGTGGCACAGCGTTCTTTGACCGCAAGGAAATCAAGGATGCCTGTGCCTATCTGCGTGCGATCGTCAACCCTGATGACGAAGTGAACCTGCTGCGAATCGTGAATATGCCCCCGCGTGGGATCAGTGATGCCACCGTCAAAGCGTTACAGGTCCATAGCGTGGCATCGCATATCCCCGTCTACGAATTGATGAGGCAGGCTGAGGTCGTTGCATCACTCAATAGCCGCGCGGTCAATAGTGTCAAGAAATTTGCTGCCTTACTCGACCAGTGGCGGATGACACTCGAACAAGGCACCTGCGAAGAATCACTACGTCAGTACGTCGAAAACATTCTCCGCGAATCCGGTTTGGAAGAGCGCTACCGCAATGACAATTCTGACCCTGATGGTGATCGCATTGAAAACCTTGGTGAATTGATCAGTTCGGTTCAGCAATTTGAAAACGACCAGGTCACCGACTTTGATGCCCAGACCACCGAGGTCTCCGGCTTGTCGCTGATGGATAAAATGCTTGCTTATCTCGAACAGGTCGCACTTGTCAGTGATACCGACAGCATTGAGCAGGACGAAGGCTGTGTGACGTTGATGACATTGCATGCTGCCAAGGGCTTGGAGTTCCCGGTGGTTGCGATGCTGGGGCTTGAAGACGGGTTATTGCCACACGAACGGTCGCTTCAGGAACGAACGATTGAAGAAGAACGACGCCTGTGTTTTGTCGGGATCACACGTGCGATGCGCGTGTTGCTTCTGACCAATGCCCGATTCCGTACGGTGTTTGGCAAATCGTCTTCCACCATCCCAAGTCGCTTTTTGACCGAGTTGCCACGTGAACTGATGCAAACCAATAACGTTGCTGATCAAGGCGATCGTGTGGGCAGCTTCGGGGGTGGCGTTAAATCTGAAAGCAATGATCCATTGCTCGAAGAATACCCCCCCGGCACGATGGTCCGCCATCCGCAGTTCGGGTTCGGCAAAGTGATTCAGGTAAGATCCAGTGGCGCTCACACCCGCGCGACCATCGGCTTTGAACGGGCCGGCGTTAAAACGTTGATCCTGCAATATGCCCGATTGGAAATAGTGGATTTTTAGCATTGCCCAACTCAATTGATTCAAGACAATTAGCCACAGATGCACACAGATAAACACAGATGTTCAAGACAGGGTCCTAAAACATGTTTTTCTGTGGTTTTTGCCTTTATCTGTGTTCATCTGTGTGCATCTGTGGCAAAAAAATTCTGAACCCAGTAAACCTGATGCATGCCTGATGCGTAGTACTTTACAGGTGACCGACATGAAACGAACCCGAATCAAAATCTGTGGCTTTACGGATGCCAACCCTGCGTTGGCTGCGGTCGAAGCTGGTGCCGACGCAATTGGTCTGAACTTCGTTGGCAAATCACCGCGCGTGGTCACGGCAGAGAAAGCCCAGATCATCCTCAAGGCGTTACCTGCCTTCGTTGAACCTGTTGCTTTGTTTTGCGATGCATCGACGGAACAAATCCTTTCAACTACCAAAGAACTGGGCATCCGAACCGTGCAATTGCATGGCAAGGAACCGTTGAGTTTCGCCAGCTACCTGTCACCGCTTCGAATCATCAAGGCTTTGCCGTTTGACGACAAATTTGGTCATGAAGTGGATGTCTGGGCAGAACGCTGTGACAACCTTGCAGGCATCATTGTCGACGCGCCGCCCAAGGACGGCTTAACCGGCGGGACGGGTGTCGCCATCGACTGGGATAAACTCGCTTTCATGAAACAAAAGCATTGGCCGCCGTTGATTCTGGCTGGTGGCTTAACACCGGAGAATGTCGGCCAGGCGATTGCCAAGGTCAAGCCCTATGGCGTTGATGTTGCCAGCGGCGTGGAAGTTGAGCGTGGTGTCAAAGACGAAAAACTGATCAAGCAATTCTGTGAT
>JBICHS010000349.1:0-2904 GCA_043101135.1 Phycisphaeraceae bacterium JB051 | reverse complement strand
TGTCCGGCAAATCATACGCGGTGGGATACTTGATGCCCTGATTGCGTCCAATCTTAAACGCACCAAAACCAATGGGTGAAAGTTCGATACCCGAATTGCCAAGTCGTCTGAAGTTCACGGTCTTGCTCTTACTCGTTGTGTTCGATCACGCCATGTTTGAGAGGTTAATCCAAGGTCATCCAGTTCTGGGGTAACTCCCATGGCGGCGGTGCGACTTCAGGGTGTGGCCAGTCTTCAATGCAGACCGATTCGCCCGCAGGTTGCATGTCCAGCTTCTGAATCACATTCATGGCCAACTGCGGCGCCAACACCAGTTTCGTCGGCCATGCCGTGATCACATTGCCTTCTGTCAATAGCGTGACACCTTCGGGGCGACGGCCTGACGCGGTCTTGCGTTCTGCACGATCCACGCGATAGGTCGACCATTTGGCATTCGTGAAATCGACATTGGGAACCACTGCTGTGATCTCGCGCTTGGCATGTTTGACCAAGTCTTCCGGTGTCATTTTGACGCCATCTTCGGAGACTTGCCCGCCGACGGTCCAAACGGTTTGCGCGTCTTGGGCTGTGGCTGTGGTGATGGTCACACGCGTCTGCGAAAAGTCCGTGCAATGCCCATTGAGTTTAGGCAGGTTGCCTTTGACCATGACCATGTGCAACGGTCTGATCTGCATTGCCTGATCATCAAGTCCAAGCTTGGCACGCAGGTCCGCGTTGCCTTTGCCTGCGGTGAGGACCACATGTTTGGGGGCCAGCGTCAGTGACTTCTCAGCATCCGTGAGTTGGATGGCAGTGACATTGCCTGCCTGGTCACGTACAAAGTCCAGCCCGTTTTCAGGATCGATTTTGAGTAAGCGCTCCTGATGCTTGGAAGCAAGATCCGCAACAAAGCTGGCGGTGTCGAGCACCTGTTCTGGAAGGTTGTACACCTGACCTTTAAGGTCATTTAACGCCTGGGGCCAATCGCTTTGCGGAATTTCAGTGGGTTTGACACGCAGCACCATACGGGCGCCGGTCATGCCAAATCGTGAACGTGCTGAGCCGGTCCGCCAGAGATAACAGAAGTCAGTACGCAGTTTGGTTTGTGACAGATCAGGTTCAGCTTGCCCAGCCAGACAATCACGCCAGATCAACGGCATCTGTGCAACGGCTTTGGCGCCGGGGTCGATGAGGTTGCTGAGCGTGTACTTCATCCCGCCATGGAGAATGCCCTGAGAGGCAACGGTTTGCCCTGAGCCCAGTTGGTGTGCTTCAAGCAGCACGCAGCGGTAACCTTGTCGGTTCAGTGCGTCGAGTAACCACAAACCAGCTACGCCACCGCCGATGACGACGACGTCCAATGCAATGGGATTTTGATCAACGGACATCAGTTTTTCGAGCCTGAATCTGCGGGAGGAATTTCCAGAGTCACGCCGGCCTGCAGGGTGTCAGGATTGGCACCGATGGCAGCCTTGTTGGCGTTGTAAATCCGGCGCCAGAGACTGGCGTTGTTGTAGAACTCCTGAGCGATGGTGCTCAGGTTGTCACCTGCTCGGACGGTGTACTGACGGACACGACCATCAGCTGAAACGCGTGCCCGCTGAGAACCGCTCTTACGCAGCTCCGCAGGTTGTGGCAGCTTGATGGTTTGACCGGGCTTGAGTTTGAGCGGGTCAATGGTGGGATTGGCCTGGGCGATTTCAACCCAGTGACGATCCGAGCCGTACAGTGTCAGAGCAATACTGCTAAGCGTATCACCTGACTGGATGGCATAGGTGTTGGGGTAGCTGCTTGCACGCACCGCGGGAGTCGGCGGATTGATCGGCTTAGGTGGTGCAGGAACCAGCACAGGCTTGGGCGGATCGTTGTTGACCACCGGGACGGATACGGGTTGGGTGACAGGGTCAGTGGTCAGAACATTGTCATCATCAACAGGCGTGCCGTCGAATGTCAACGTGGCAGGAACCGTTGGACGCTTAGGCGTTGTGACAACAGGTTTGGTTGCCATGGCCGAAGGCGCGCTGCTGTCACTTAGCGGCTTGCTGGTGATCGGGGCAGGGCTGATGGGCTTTGGCGTCGTGGTTGATGTTGGGGCAGTCGTCTTGTTGGTCTGATTGATCTGCGCCAACTGCTGACGAACCAGACTGTTCAAGTCGGTTGCCGAGCTGCTGCCCGAAGGACTGGCCGGTGTTTCGGGTTGATTGGTACTGGCAGTGGCTGTGGGCGCCGGGATATCGTTTTCGACCAGATCGGTCTGGTCAACACCGCTGCCGCGGGTCAGAAAATACCCGCCAACCACGACAAAAAACACGACCGCCGCAAACAGTGCGATCTTGTAGTGAACCTTCATCGACCATCTCCATGGTTACGTTCGCATCATTCAAAGGTACTGGATCCTCCAGCACCTGCCTCCCGGTAAATAGATTCTAACCACTTGTCACCAAACGTTCCATTAACAAGTACGAGATTTTTGGTTCCATGAATGATTCACAAGAAAAGGCACCGACGTGTTGCCGGTGCCTTGGGTGTTGATTCATCGTTTTAGGATTGGCGATTTGTGGTTAAATGCGGTTTTTAGCAGTGAACGGGTTCAAGCCCCAGTCGCTCGTAGGTTTCTGAGGGCGCATCACATTCAGCCAACAATTCGACCATGCGTGTTGACAATTTTTCGATGACTGCTGCATCGTCCAGTGGGTTTTGCTGAGCAGGGTCCGATGTCACGTCAAAGAGCAGATCACCGGCGTAGGCATTGAATTTTGGATCGCTATTGCGTTTGGACTCGCCACAGGGCATTTTGAGTACAGGTGCATTGCCGGTGAAATCCCAGCTTTCCTTGTCGGTGAGAAGGCGGATGTTTTCCGGGACAGCTGTGTCCTTCATGCCCGGTGCGGTCCATCCATATTGGAAGACCGGGACACCTTCTTT
>JBICHS010000348.1:0-11241 GCA_043101135.1 Phycisphaeraceae bacterium JB051 | reverse complement strand
ATACTGCTGCAGGTACCGTGAATACAGACGCTGCTGGGTGATGCTGTCGCCGTAGATCACCACACGATCACCGTCTTTCAGCGGTGTCTGTGCGCGGGCAATGCTGGGCATCACCGTCATACAAAACAGAATCAACGCAAGCATCAACAGGCTTGGCTTTTTAAGAATCAAATCAAATCGGGGCATGGGACATGTCTCCTGTGAAATCAAAGAATGGCGAATCAGTCAATCAAACACGCACCCGGCAAACATGCCACAGACACATTGCATGCCTGCCGAATAACAATGAGATATGAGTATAGAAAAGAGTTTGTCTTTAAGGACGCCAAACTCTCAATAAATATCAAATATTCGTCACAGCTATCAGGAGCGTTGATAGTTAAGCAGGTTCTGATTGAAAGTTATGGTTAAAAGTCTCACACCCGCTTCGCTCAAGACGCAGAACCGCCATGCAGCTCAAAAAGTATGTCTCCACTTTTCGTCACTCCCGCGCAGGGACATGATGCATGTGGCATTCTGATGTAGGGTGGGTAGAGCGTAGCGAAACCCACCAATTCTACGTCATGGCAAGCACCGATGGTGGGTATCGCTTTGCTCCACCCACCCTACAATTGATGTCGAGCAAGTCCGAACCCTGAAATAGCGGCAATCACGCTTCATACATTTGCTTATGAATTGACATGCATCATGGCCGCAGGCGGGAATGACAGAAACATCGCATATGAAGATTAACTGCCCCATGCGAGAAATTGTCTTGTCGAATCGAGACATGCAAGCGAATGAACAGAGCCAATCAAATCGGTGATCAATCAAACTTGCCAATCTGTTTGGTTGCATCGACAAGCACCATGGCGACTGTGTTGGCTAAGTTGAAACTGCGAATCGGCCCGAGGATCGGAATGCTGATAAGTCGATCGGGGAAGCGCTGATGCCAATGCTCCGGCAGGCCGGTCGTCTCGCGCCCGAAGACGAAAATATCTTCATCAGCGTATGTCTGCTCAAAGTAGCGCGCCTTGCCGAACTTGGACACTAGCCAGGGTTGGCGATCACCTAACCATGTGAAAAAGTCCGCTTCGGATTCATGAATGGTATGCGTGAGGTTCGGCCAATAGTCCAGACCGGCTCGGCGGAAAGCCTGTTCGGTGAGTTCAAAGCCCAGTGGTTTGATCAAGTGCAGATGCGCATCGAGCCCGACGCACAGTCGGCCGATGTTGCCCGTGTTTGGCGGGATCAACGGTTGATAGAGAACCACGTGGAGCATGATGAATCGACGTCACTTTCATTGGGCAAAAAAAACTGCGACACATTCATCAGAACATGTCGCAGCACATTGTAGTGAGTTTTAAGCGTGATTCATGGATCACGATCTATGATTATTTGAGATTGGGTTTGAGGCTGTCCCAGAAGGTGTCGATCATTTTCTTGTCACCAGCGGGCGCTTCCTTGTCGAGCATGGTGATGATGAGAAGGCCCTTGCCCTTGCCTGCAACGGTCACGACGCGACGGGTGACCTGCTGACCTTCAAGTGAGGAGATGGACTGTTTGCCAGCCACTTCCGAGCCGTCGACGAGTTTCTTTTTGTACGGGGTATCCAGGAACTTGTAGCCGTACTGTTTTTCTTCTTTGGTCAGTTCCGTGAGCATCATGTCGATCAGTGGCGTGGGGTCCATGGTGGTGTAATCCTGGACGATCACGGCTGAACCCTGCGCGGTGGTGAGCATCATCTGATGAATGCCTTCACCCAGATCCTGACGGGTGGGGGTGACTTCGCTGGGATGATCAAAGCTGTACAGATCGGTCTTGTAGGTAACGACCGCTTTCTTCTTGAGTGTGACGTTCAAGGCTTTGCCATCGGGCAGTTGGATGCTGGCTTTTTCGTCCAGATCGACTTCATATTCCTTGCCATCAATGACAAGGATATAGTTCCCCGCCAAAGCAAGATTGCTCAGTAGCAAAACAACAAAGAGACTGAATAAGCGGACATGTTTCATGAGGTTCTCGTTTTCTATCACAGTAAAAATGTGAATGATGGACCAACGCACATTACCCCTGCAATGTGCAGCTTGATTATGAACAAGCCAACTATTCGGAGCAAGCATACTGATGATTACATGGTGCATCACCACATGGCCTGCAGTCATTTCGTTTACTTGATGGGCGGGATGTAATAGCTTCGTGAAATGCCTTCGATGTCATAGTGATAGTAGAAACAGCCTTTGTCAGCAGCCTCAATCGCTTCGAGCATCGCAGGCAGTTCTTCATGTGTAATGATGGTGCGTACCATGTTAAATGAATCACCACTATGACCGCCGACGCCTTGTTGCACATTATAGGTTCGGTGTTCGGAGGACGTTTTAATGGCTTTGCCGACCACGTGAGCATTGCGCGTGATGACGGTGACGATGCAGAGTTTGAATTTGCGATAGAAGTTATTGAGTGTCTCAGCACTGATGAAGATGTAAATGCAGGTGTACATCAGTGTGTTGATCACCGACTCAAACGAGCCGTTCTTGATCTGATCCATCAACAAGCCGAACCCGGTTGAAACCACGGCTGCCATAATGGCAATGGAGCCCACGGGCTTGAGATATTTCACAGCAAAATAGGCACCCAGCACGTCTTCGTCACCTGTTGAACCGCGATAACGAAATGCCATCGCCTTGGCCCAACCGGCGAGGAGCCCGCCGAAGATCACCAGGATCATGCGCTCGTTCTGTGGCTCGGGGCTGGCGAACTCCAACGGCGGCAGGACCGTGAGCATCAGCGTCACCATCATGACCACAATCAGTGAGCGCATCGCAAAAATCTTGCTGACTTTCACAAACGCAAAACTCAGCAGCAGCACCTGAAACACCAAATACAAAAGGATGAAAAGCATAACACTTTCAAAGTAATAACTCAGTGCTGCGGAAATCCCTTCGGTACCGGTGAGAACCACTTTGGAAGGCAAGACAAAATATTTCAATGCGATGGCATACAGCGCTCCTGCCAAAAGCAGAATGCCGTAGTCCATACAAACGCGCGTCCCATGTTTATCAAGCATGAGAGCATTCTATAACAGAGTTGGCTTGGAATGGTCAGGACTTTAGTGCAGCAACCAACTGATCGACCACCGCATCAATCTTGACCAGTTCACCCTTGGGCCCATTGGAACCGTCACGGGCTTTGAGCTCGACGGATGCTTCTGCCAGGGCTTTGTCACCAAGTGTGATGCGGTAAGGAATGCCAATCAGGTCCGCATCTTTAAACTTCACACCCGGGCGTTCGTCGCGATCATCAATGAGCACATCAATGCCCTTGGCTTCGAGTTCGACTGCAAGCTTGTCAGCCACTTCCGCAGCTTGGCCTGCATATTTGATCGGGGTGATGAGGACTTGATACGGCGCGATGCTGGCGGGCCAGATAATGCCGTTCTCGTCGTTGCCACCGTCTCGTTCGATCGCTGAAGCAAGGATGCGGTTCACACCAATGCCGTAGCAACCCATGATGGGGTTAACACGTTCGTTGGCTTCGTTGACCACCTCGATTTTCAATGCCTTGGTGTACTTGTCACCGAGCTTGAACACGTGGCCGATTTCGATGCCCTTGGTCATCTGCAGCACGCCGCCGTCGTTCTTGGGTGAAGGATCACCGTCGACAGCGTTACGGATGTCCGCAACGGTCACAGCTGCGCCCGCGTCAGTCACATCACGCTTCCAGTTGAAATGCTTGACGTGGTTGTCCGCTTGGTTTGCACCGGTCACCCAGAAGCCACCCTGCGCTGCATCGGGATCGACAAAGAGCTTCACATCGTTACGACCGACAGCCACCTGCGGGCCGACGAAACCAATCGCAAAGCCAGCATCGCGGGCTTCGCGTTCATCTGCCATTTCCAGATCGCTTACGCCCGCTGCCTTGCGGAGTTTGGCTTCGTTGAGTTCGTGATCACCACGGATCACGCCGATGACCCAGGTGTCGCCTGCCTTGCAGACGAGGGTTTTGAGCATGTTCTGTGTCTTGAGCTTGGTCTTAAGCTGCTTCTTGAAAAACGCACAGACGTCTTCAATGCCCGGGCAACCGGGGGTGTTCACGGCTTCAAGATCACCGGTAGGATCACCAACCATATCATCAGCACGTTCGCCGATCTCGCATTTTTCGACGTTGGCAGCATAGTTGCCTTTATCACTCTTGAGAATGAAGTCTTCGCCGGTCGGTGAGGGCACCATGAATTCATGCGACGCGTTGCCACCGATCGGCCCCGCTTCGGCTTCGACGACTTCGTAAGGCACGCCACATCGTTCGAAGATGCTGCAGTAGGCTGCATAGATCGTATCGTAAGCTTCGCTGAGACTGCCTTCGCCTTCGAGGTTCAGGTGGAAAGAGTAAGCATCCTTCATTTGGAACTCACGGGAACGCAATACGCCGAAGCGCGGGCGGAACTCGTCGCGGAACTTGGTCTGGATTTGGTACAGCGTTTTGGGCAGATCGCGGTAGGACTCAATGAACGCACCGCAAAGGTCGGTGATGATTTCCTCGTGAGTCGGGCCCAATGCCTGCTGACGACCGTGACGGTCTTTGACGACGAAAAGGTTATCGCCATAGGCTTCGCGACGTTGGGTCTGTTCCCAGAGTTCGATGGGCTGCAGGGTCGGCATGAGCACTTCCACGCCACCAGCTTTATCCATCTCTTCACGGACGATCTGCATCGCCTTTTGCAAAGCCCGCAGGCCCAACGGCAAATAGGTGTACACACCCGAACCGAGCTTGTGAATCAAGCCCGCACGGATCATCAGTTGATGCGACGGGACCACCGCATCTGCCGGAGCTTGACGGGCGGTGGGGATGAGTGTGTTGGACCATTTGGTAGCCATGATTATCACCTTTGCAAATCTTGATAAGACGGGCATCTTAGCAGGAAACAGGGCGATGGTGAATTGACGGCATTGGCTGGAAGTCGGCGTAGGGCGCTTAAGACATTTTTGCCACAGATGCACACAGATAAACACAGATTCAAGACAACGAACCAATGTCATCACGACATCATCCCACGTCATGTCGCAATACAACGACATGACATCCAATTCACGTGAATCAATTCCTGAGAGTCGTTTCTTATCTGTGTTTATCTGTGAGCATCTGTGTGCATCTGTGGCTAATACTGCCTTGAAGCGATTCGCGTAACTCAGCGCAGCGGATGCATGTTCTTGGCTTTGCGATCACGGTTCACCATCTCCAGTGATCGAGGTTCATTTTTCAGGAACTTGACCAGTTGAGATGTGCTGCAGCCTAACCGTGAGCCGGTTTTGCGGGGATCAAGGCTGGTGAAATAGAGATTGTCGAGCACCTCTGCGAGCACGGCGGGGAAGTCCACGTGAGCAGGGTTCACCTTGATACTGCCCTGAATAAACCGGGATTGGATCAATTCGCTGGGGGGATAAATGGGCTCACAGCGAACTTGCAACGCCAGATTCACCCGCAGGCGAAAGAGCGCAACTTTCCGATTGGCAATCTGTTCGCGACGTTCGGAGGCTTGCCCGGTGATGCCGGTGGGCTCATGGGTGAGGATCACGGCGGTGGCGACCTTGTTGCGATGCTGCCCCCCCGGTCCGGTGCCACGGGTCTGTTTAAGTGAACACTGCACATAAAGCTGATCAGGGTTCATCGCTGCGGGATGGGGGTAAGGTTCGGACATTTCGGATTGCACTTCGTGGCGCCCAGGGCGTCGGATTTCGGATTTCGGATTTCGGATTTCGGATTTCGGATTTCGTCTACATCTTAAACCGCTTGCGGTTTAGCGCGTCAGGCGCGATTGGAAAATTCTACAACCCACAACCATTTCATGGAGCGCTAAACCGCAAGCGGTTAGACGGTGTGATCGATTCCCAAGCGGATCTTCTGGAAAACTTCATGCAATCGGTTAAACGCGTTTGACCACAATCGCGGTCCAGTCGTCAGCCTGGGGTTGGTTGGGGGCGTAGTCCAGTAACGCCTGGACGAGGGCTTTGATGATGGTGTCCGCCGAGTCGTTACGGTGCTTTCGGACGATCTGCTCAACACCTGCTTCACCGAACATGTCTTTGCTGCCGGGCTTTTGACATTCAAAAAAGCCGTCGGTGAGGAGGATGAAAATATCCCCCACAGCCATGACAAAGGGTTCGACGGTGTCATGCGGGATCGAAGCCATGATGCCCATGGGCATGCCTGACGCGTCGCGGTTCTCAAAGCTGTCATCGGCTGCGTGGTAACACAATAGCGGCGCCTGCCCCGGCGCTTCATAATCAATTTCGTTTTTGCTCGGGTCGAGGATGCCAAAGAAGGCGGTGATGAAACGACTGCCCCCCAGGTCTTCTTCGAGCTGGCTGTCGATGTGCTGACGGAGGGTATGCAGGTCGGTCCCAAGGCGCAGACCCATGCGGAACATGGCGCGCATCTGCGTGACCGACAAGGCAGGACCAATGCCATGACCCGTCGCATCGGCAAGCATCAACAGCACCGGTGAATTGGGATCGTCCTCTTCCTCGTCATCACGCGACAGGCGAACCACATCAAAAATATCGCCCCCTGTCTGATCGGCAGGTTGGCTGAATGTTGCAATGTCATACCCCGTCACCGTCGGCAATTCCGAAGGCAGGACACCCATCTGGATATCACGAGCCAGATTCAGATCCTGTTCCATGCGGATTTTGACCTGCTGCTCCTCGAGCAATTGGGCGCGTTGGATCGCCACGGCAGCCTGTCCCGCCAATGCCAACGCGATCTGTTCGTCTTCGTCATCAAAGTGACCCCGCTGGGCATTGAGCATCTGCATCACACCCACGAGTTTGTCCTCAAGGCCGACCAACGGCACGGTGATCATGCTGTTCGTGCGGTATCCCGTCTTGCGGTCGATGTCCTGGTTAAAGCGACCATCCGCATAGCAATCGGGAATGTTAAGCACATCACGTTTACTCGCACACTCGCCAGCAAGGCCCTGATCCGCACAAAAGCGTAACGCCTCCAAGCCTGTCCCCGTGATCATGTACAACTCGTGCGGCGACTGGTCATACAAAAACACCGACCCGCGATCTGCCTGAAGCACATCACGCCCTGCATCAATCACCGCATCAAGCAGTTCACACAACGGGCATGGCGCAGCCAACCGACGGGCAACTTCCAGCACGCGGAGCATACTCTTGGCGCGATCAAATTGTTCAGAGTCATTAAGCATGGCCACCACAACAATAAATGACAGATACCCCTGTCAGACAGACATCATAGCGTAAGGCATGGAATTAGACGAAATTTTCAGTGATAAACACAAACGATCATATGAAAGCCGTGACTCTCCTGAGTCGCGGGTACAAATTCAAATGAAGTGTCGAAGCAACCCGTGACTCAGGAGAGTCACGGCTTTAACCTCACACCACCTGCAAAGCACACACCGTGCCGTCGATGAGCTTGCCGTCGGCACCGACTTTGACCTTGGTGCCCTTGCGGTGCTTGCCCCATTTGACCATTGCAAAACCTACGGCATTTTGGCCAGCAAGCGGCGCACAGGTTGATGACGTCAACGCCCCCACGACATCACCCGCTTCGTCCTGCAGCTGTGTCCCTGCGATTGGCAGATCCGTGGTGTCGAACTTCACGCCCACGAGCTTACGCTTGGGATGGCCGCGCGATTCCATGCGGGCGACGACTTCCTGCCCAAGATAACAACCCTTGGTGAAACTCACCGTCTGCTCCAGCAGGCTCGTTTCATGCGGCAAACAGTCCGGGCCGTAGTCCACGCGGAACATCGGTACGCCCGACTCGATTCTGGCGGTGTTAAACGCGGACCATCCGATCGACCGGCCGACCAATGCACGCTTGGGTGAAGTGGGATTCTCGCCTTGGGATTGATCGATATCGGGCACGATCCCGCCGACCTGCTCGGTGAGCAGTGCGTAAATCGCATCCATATCCTCAGACTTGATCAGCACGGTTAAACCCAATGTGCTGCCCAGGTCTTCACGGATCACGATGCAAGGCTTGTCGGCCAAGGTGATCTCGGTAATGGATTGGGGTTCAAGATCAATGATCTGTTTACAGCCACAGGCAGACTCAAGTACGCGCAACGCCATCGGCCCAAACAGCCCGACGATCTCCCACTGATCGGTGAGGTCGGTGAGGTCCACGTCTTCGGTGAAAACATACTTCTCCAACTCGCTGGCAACGTAGCTGGTCGCATAGCGATCCATGAGCATCAGGCAATTGCCCTCCTGCTGACAGATCACCATGTCCGCATCAATGCGTCCCTGCTTACTAAGCAGAAAACACCGGCGTGTCTGACCGACGGACAGTGAAGCCGTGTCATGTGAAACCATGTTATTGAGAAAGGAAAGGCGATCCGTCCCACCGACATTCACCAGGCCAAGCCAGGGCATATGCAAAATACCAACACCCTTGCGGATGGCAGCGTACTCCGCTTCGTAATGCCCAAAGCTTTCCACCACCTCAACCGCACCCTCTTCGGGGCCGTAGCTCATCCAGACAGGGTTGGTTTGATCGAGTCGTTGCTTAAGGGCACTTTGCATGAATGGTTCTCGGGAAACAATATTGCTAATCCAATAGAGAATGCTAAAACAACGCAGGCCGATCAGCAAACCGCCGTGTCCTTTCTGAACACGATTCTGATTGTCAGGTTCCGTGCGTGTTTCAAGTTAAAGACACTCATAAGCCGAAGTTGTACTTATGAAATCAATCACGCCTATCGCCATCCTCATGCTTGTCTGTTTGTCCCTGATGCTGCTGCCCGGTTGTTCCAGTGGCGCGCCGGTGAGTAATGTCATTGCCAAAAAGGGAACCGAAGTCACGCTCGTTCGTCAGACCGTCAAGGTTGAACCGCAGCGCGTGGTTGCCGAAACGCAGAACACGCTCTCGCAATTAAGACTGCAAAATATCAAGCCCAATATCACTGCCGTCGATGCGGTCTTCGAGTTCTCAAGTGCACGCGGTCGTCAGTACCGCTTGATCGTCACCGGCACAAGTCTGAACCGCACACGCATTGAAATCCTCGGCCTTAAAGACTCCGTCGACAAGGAACAGGCCAACCTCATCTACCAACAGATTGAACGCAATCTCTTCGTAAACCGATGAACCTGAGCATCGTCCATGGTGATCTGCTGGATCAGGATGTCGATGTCATCGTCAATGCCTGGAACCGCAACGTAATCCCGTGGTGGTTGCTACTGCCCCAAGGTGTCAGCGGTGCGATCAAGAAGCGCGCAGGCTATGCCCCCTTTCGAGAACTCGCCAAACTCGGGCCGATCCCGTTGGGCGGCGCGGTCATCACGTCTGCTGGCAAGCTACCGCACAAAGCCATCATCCACGTCGCAGGCATCAACCTGTTCTGGCGGTCCAGCGAACGCGCCATCCGTGACAGTGCCCGCAATGCATTGGCGCTGGCTACCGAGCATCACTTCCAATCCATCGCCCTGCCACTGATCGGTGCGGGTACCGGTGGCAGTAAGCAACAGCAAGTCCTGACCATCATGCAGGACGAACTGGGACAACTGCACTTTGACGGTGATGTGCGGATTGTGTGTTACCGATGATCAACGGCATCCTGATAACGGACTGCTACATTTGAACCACGAATTTCACGAAGTGATACACAGAGGTCCAAACATTTTTCACTCAAACACCCTTGCCACATTTTGCATCCCATCGTGTCAGGCTTTACCTTGATAGCTCCACTTTATAACGCCTATCAAAACATCGCAGGAGCCTGTCATGAATTACGTATCCCTGGGCCGCACCGGTTTACAAGTCAGCCCCATCTGTCTGGGCACCATGAATTTCGGTTGGCATACCAACGAAGCTGACAGCTTTGCGATCATGGATGCTGCACTGGATGCCGGGATCAATTTCTTTGACACTGCCAATGTCTACGGCGCGTGGAGCTCACATGCGGGCTCCTGTGAAGAACTCATCGGCCGGTATCTTGCACAAGGTGGTCGTCGTGATCGCATCGTCCTTGCAACCAAGGTCTACAACCAGATGAAGGGGACCGGCGGTGCTGAAATCAACAATGACGTTCGCTGCCTCTCTGCGATGAAAATCATGCGCCACTGTGAAGACTCACTGCGACGCCTGCAGACCGATGTCATCGACCTTTACCAAATGCATCACGTCGACCGCAACTGCCCGTGGGAAGAAGTTTGGCAGGCGATGGAAACGCTCATCCGCCAAGGCAAGATCATCTACGTCGGCTCATCGAACTTTGCAGCATGGGATATCGCGCTGGCCAATCAGGCAGGCATCAGCCGAAACCTCGTCGGCCTGGTCAGTGAACAATCGGTTTACAGCTTGAAGGTGCGCCACATTGAATTGGAAGTCATCCCCGCATGCCGTGAATTGGGCTTGGGCTTGATCCCATGGTCACCGGTTGGGGGCGGCTACCTTGCAGGCGCTTTGGAGAAATACGATCAAGGCCGTCGCTCGGGGCCGAACTTCGACGCAGCCGTCGCCAAGATGCGCCCGCAACTCGAAGCCTACGAAACGCTGTGTAAAGAGATCGGCCACGCGCCTGCACAGGTCGCCCTTGCCTGGCTGCATCAAAACCCCGTCGTCACCGCCCCGATCATCGGCCCGCGCACCATGGAACAGCTGACAACCTCCATCCAAACGCTGGACATCAAACTCAGCGATGAAACACTGAAAAAGCTCGACGAAATCTGGCCCGGCCCCGGCGGCGAAGCCCCGACCGCGTATGCGTGGTAACGCATCGTCATTCCAACTCTTGATCATCGAACCGACACACAATCAATTAACAGACTCGAATACCAATGCTCATTCCCAAACAAATAAAAGTTGAATCCGAAGCCATCATCATTAAAGCTGGCGGTGAAATCTGTGATTGGCTTCCTGAACTGGACCGTGACATGCAATGCCGTGATGTCGAATCGATTACCCGGCGTGCATTGATTCTCAACGCGATGTTGCAAATTGCGTTTAAGGCACCGATTGATTTCATTAGTGACTGGATCGCACGCAATGATCTGACACAAGATTTGGTCGATTCAGAACGTGCAATTCTCTCCAAGAAAAACGATCAACTCACAGAGCAGGAACAAATCGATCTTTACTGGTACATCGAATCACTTTGGACAATGGCATGGGCTGGGCAACGTATCAATGAAATACCTTTCACCGAACCCGTTGGTAATACACTTGCATCTGTATGCCCCAAACTGCAAAACAATGAAGATGGCAGCCAATTTACAAAGCACATGAATCTCAGAT
>JBICHS010000347.1:0-8933 GCA_043101135.1 Phycisphaeraceae bacterium JB051 | reverse complement strand
GCCATGGTGAACCTGCCCTACCGACACTCACGCAGCAGTGACACAAGCATTCGCACGCACTTTGATGACTTCAAAGACCCGGTTCTTGATGGTCGCCTTCCCAGTTACATGGATCATCGCATCATCAACCGTGGGCCGTTTGATACTGTCTTTGGTCAACGCAGCCTGCTGTACGCCATGTTCGAACAACCCACAGGCGAAACAAGCCAATCACCGGCGTTGGCGATGCTTGGTTCGCAGAAGTTCGACACACTGGAGCCAACGTCGCTGTTTTCGCTGTTTGATACTGGTGATGAGCTGGCACTCAAAGCCACGGGCGAGTTTGATGTCAACGCAGCAGCATCACCAATGAATATGACTGCCGCAGTCAAGGAAGCGCCAACACCATCGAGCAACCAAACCGCGCAGGCTTCCTTGTCGTTGACCGATGCCATGGTTGAATCGATCACCGCGTCGGTGTTGGCGTCTCCATTTGGTGGTGGTTATCAAAGTCCGCCGTCGGATACGTCGCATCCTTCGCGTCCGGGCCGTAGCCCGTCTGCACGTTTGCCTGTTGCTTATCAAACGCATGGGATCATGGGTCGGATTCTCAACAGCCTGCATCACAACCCCAATCACCGACACATGCCGTTTAATCGGCATATCAACTTGTTTCGCCAGAACTATGCCCAGTGGTCCAAGTATGTCGCCCGTAATGAGGTCAAACATCTTTGGCCTGAGGACGGTGACAATCTACATAACCGCTTTGCCAAACCGGCATGGACGTCACGTTACCCCACCACACTTGATCCCGACGAACAAACCATTGCCCGAACAGCCTACCTGCGGCTGCAGATTAAAAGTCGTTACCGTTGGGGTGACGGATTCATGGAAGCACCTGCTGACGGTTCGGCTTCCCCATCCTATCGCGTTCAGACCAACTTCGGCCAGAATGCCAACAACCAGGTGGAGATGCGTGATTCACGTCTATCAGGCAGTCTGTACATGATCATGACCCGTGGTTGGTGGCTAGGCGATGTGCTTGACCCCACCGCCCTGAGGATGGAACCGGTCGAACCTGAAGATGATGGCAACGATGATGCGGACGACGATGATGACGGCGGTGCCCAAGACGAATTTGAAATTCAGCCGTTTGCAGAAGTCATCCCCATCAGCTCCAACAACCGCGTCTGGCTGTATCTGGATCATACGCTGGTAAGACCTGTCCCCAATGGTGATCGCGATGTGGGCGTGCCACCGTTTGATGAAGAAGACCCCAATGACGACATCAACGATCACGTGGTCTACATTTATCAGGTTCTGATTTACCTTGGGATCAACACCAACCCGCTGTACATCGGTATCGACAATCACGAATTAAACCCACATGAAAATCGTGACCTGTCCAACAGTCAGCGTCGTGCACTGCGACGGGAAAACGACAACACGTTCCACTCCGACAGCCAATTGGCTCATGCTTATCGTGATGCGATGGATGAAGATGAGTATGTGGCGATTATCCCCAATCCGTATGAGGGTTTGGATCACGATGCGATGCCCGGGCCGGTGATTCTGGACACGCGTTCGCTGGACCGCACGGATGACGGGGCGGAGTGCGATGACGCCCGCGAGTCGGTACGCCAGTATCAGGATCAACGCCTGCGATTTTTGGCCTACGCGTCACGTCAGAATCAGGCGTCGATGTGGCCGTCCAAGTTTGACCGAACCAAGCCAACCAACCGAACCTCGGCAGTGGCGCAGGTGGTGATTTTCAATAATCACTCCTTCGATTTATGGACGCCGATGTGGCAAAGTCAGATCGAACAAACCACCAATTGGCAGGGTTGGATCAACAAAGCAGCCAGCGATCTGGACTCCGGGGAGCATCCGTGGTCCAGCGACACCCAGCAGACAAACATGATAAACCACCTTCAGGCCGTCACACCACTGGCAGAAGCACGCTTATCACATTAGGATCATAGGGTTGTTTGTTAAAATGATGGTCCAATTTGGCATCGTCGGATCGCACAGCGGGGGCCCTGATCACGCGATCTGACCAGAAAGTTTGTAGAGCACATGATGTTTTTTGATCTTCAATCTGTCCGTAATCGTGGCCGCTCCCAGCATGGTGGTCATGCTTTGGTGTTGACCTTACTGATCCTGTTACTGACGGCTGCGGTTGCCTTTGGGGTTCTGAGCATTGGTCGTCACGCGCGCGTCAAGGAGATGACGCACTTTAGCGCCCAGGCCGGTGCCGAGTCCGGAGCAAGCTGGATTGCGCGGAGCTTGAATACCGTGTCGATGAACAACAATGCCATGGCACAGTTGATCGTCAAAGCCGGGATCATCGAAGGCCTGCCCACCGCGATGGACATGTATCAGAAAGACCTCAAGGCCACGCAGGACTTGCTCAAGCAGATCGACATCAAAGATCTACCCCGTGAATGGCAACCCATTGATGACAACACGCCCATCGCCAAGAGCTATGAACGCCTCAAGCAATACACCCATCATGAATTGAGAATCGCGCTCAATACACAAAAGTACTACGCCAGACAGCTTTCTGAAAATGATCTGGCTGCCATCACCCATGTCAAGCCGCAGAAAGACGCCAAGCAACCGGGTGCGATTTGGCAAGCCATTTATGCCTTGGACGAAATCAATCAAACCCAGCTGGAAAACCTTGAAGTCCAGGCGCAACTGGCGGTCCTTCGTGGCAGCGTCCTCGACACCACCGCACGTCAGACTGAAGCCTCCGCCCTGCTGATCCCAACGGACTCTCCCACGGTCAACTGGCAGCGTGGCAGCTTTGATGACTTTGCCCCGATCATCGCCAAGGATCACGAATATGCTGTCACCATGGGATATTATGACTATGCTTCGAATCCCAACATCACCGACCTGCGTGAATTGACCTTTGAGCAGCCTCAGAAAATCAAGGTCTACAAGAACCGTGCAGGCAAATGTCTTGCCTCACGCATCCGCGCCAGTCAGCCCAGCCCTCGACATCATCCACGGGCTCGCCAGGAACAAATGCCTGAGGCGGTCAAGTTTGCCATGCCTGCGATCCAAGACATGGCTTTGCTTGATACGATCGGCCCGTTGCTTCATCGCCTCAACAACAAGCGTCTGATCAATCATCTGCATGCCATCAACGCCAGCTTCATGGCTCAACTTTGGCCTGATGAGAAGTCCCCCGCCAAGCCGGTTTATGACTCACAATGGGTCACGGACATGGACAAGATCTATCAGATCATGGACAAGGATCCCCAAAGCATCCGTGAGATCGCTTTTATCACTGTTGAGGCCAAGAGTGCAGTCCCTCCCACCGACCCCAAGTATGGCAATGCCAAGAACTGGGCTTTGATCCACAAAGCCACCGACACACCGTTGCAAGTCGAATACTTCAACTATGACAAGCGACTTGACCCACGCACGTGGGAGAAGCTTGGCATGCAAGAACTACACCCGCGTCTGTGGCGTGAAGTCTGGACACAGCAGATTTATGCGGACCGCAGCATCAACGTCAAACCGCTGCCAGCTCAGCCCAAGAACAAGTATCCCCGTCAACCAATCTACCGTGTGGACGATTACCTGCTTATCGGCATCAATGTCGGCAAGCCGGTCAAACTCCATTCGCCGTATAACTTCCCGTCGGATGATGCCAAGCCTGCTCCGATTCTTTATATCCAGAATGAAGAAAACAAACCGGCTACCGATGAAATCCGCCGGAGCGTGGTCGCGCAGAATCATGTGCGTTCCCTGCCCTGGTCCAACCCCACGTCCCCGACGGAAACCGCTTCGCCGCTGCTTTCACCGTATGACGTATCGGTGAGTAACTCAGGGAATTTCAGCTTCTGGTTCCAGGGCTGGATGGGTCGGGCGGTCAGTAATGATTCGCCCAATCTTG
Source organism: Phycisphaeraceae bacterium JB051 (assembly GCA_043101135.1). Classification (GTDB taxonomy): domain Bacteria; phylum Planctomycetota; class Phycisphaerae; order Phycisphaerales; family Phycisphaeraceae; genus UBA7800. The sequence goes on along the minus strand of JBICHS010000347.1, from coordinate 5,044 downwards.
CCAACGCCAAACCGACCAACGTGCTCGAACCGCTGATCAGCAGCAAGCTATACGACTCGGTTCTGACTGAACTCAAAGCACGTGAAGCTCAACAAGCAGCCCAACAGGTCAATGAACAACCGCAAGAGGAAACCGAGGTGCCCTGATGAAACGCAACTGCCGCGTATCGACATGTCGCGCTACGGCGATGATTGAAATGGTTCTGGCATTGCCGATCATTTTCATCACGCTCAGCCTCCTGTTTTTTGCAGGACGCGGTGTCGTTCGTGTGCAGCATGCCCTGGTCATGGATCGTCATGATGCATGGATCAAGGCCGCCCATCTGGTCACTGATACGCCGGACAATATTCACGTGATGCTCCGGTCTTACCGTGAGTCGACAGCCACGCTTCCCGTGGGCCCCTCCCATGCCAATGACCAGTTGGACGAAAGCTTCCTGGGCAATCGTGGTTGGGTGGAAGATCTGGGTCGCAACTATGTGGATGGCACGAATCTGGCATACAACACTTTCATCAACGATGCAGCCATGTCCGATCCTGCACTGCAGACTTTCCAGGCCATGACCAGTATTCAACACACGCAACAGTCTTCCTTCCGGACAGAGTTTGAGGAAGACACCACGCCCCTGTGGCGTCGGCTTGCAGGTGATATTCAGCACGGTCATCGTCGTGATGACACGTCATGGAACTTCACCCGTGGTTACACGCAATTTCGCGTTGAACTTGAAGACTTCGTGCTCATGGAATCTGCCGACCAGCCCTGGGGGAGCACCCCGCGTCTGCTGCATGTCGCGGACACCGTGGGCAATGAATACTACGTGCGTGTTGCGGACCTGGTCAGCATTGAACCGGGCTACCGCTATGACATGTGGCAACCGCATCGGGGTATGCTTCTTGATCCGACCCGTGGGACCACCGCGGTGGACTTGGAAGAACTCTACAACCGACTGAACAATCTTTCGGGCAACGGCCTTGCAGGCGCCATTAATGGTGTCTATCGCGGCCACGCCCCGTATCACTATGCAGGTCCGACGCCTTATTGGTTCGGCCCGGACATTGCCCATCGCAGTTACGGCAACGCTTGGAGATCGTATTGAAACCACCACCACCGACAACACATGATCCTTTGAATCTCAAGAAGGAAGAAACGCAGGTTGCCCATCGTGCAGCCATGATTCCCATGGTCCTGGGGTTGCTTGCCATCGGCGCCTTTGCGGTTTACACCGTCTGGGATGACGTCCAGCCACGCCGTGTCCGCAAGGTCACCACCGGTCAGATGCAGATGCTCGGAACCATGAGCATGAATGGGGAAATGGAAGACGCTGGCGGGCGCACCGAGGACATGATGACCGCGATGATGCCCACGGCCCAACCGAGCAATCTCATGCTCGTGCGTTCTTCTGATCAAGTGCTTCTAAGTGAACCGGCCAACCTGCCTCAACCCAACGGGGGCACGCGGATCAGCGGCTTTGCCCGTGTCGATGGGCATGTTGCAGAACAGTACGCCATTTGGGAATTCACCGGCCAGACTGCCGAGCAGGTTCAGCAGACCTATGCCGACGCCGCGATCAGCATGGGGTTCTCCAAACTCAATGCCAAATCAGCGAGTCAGACGCAAGCCACCAATACGGTCTATGTCCGCAGCCCGCAGATTCCCGATGAAACGCATCTGACGCCTCCCGGCGAGCAGGTCCTCGTCGTCCGCACCCGAGAACTGGCTGACAAGAAAATCAAACTGCTGTTGTGGTATCGGTATCCGATTAGTCAGAACATGCCTTGACGCTGTATGACGGCAATAACCATTGACACCAGCAGCCCAATGCGATCCATCAACACGGTTCAACTCAGAGAGAGAATTTCATGGCAGAACAGGTTTCCCCCGGCGCCCAATCGCCTCGCCAACAGGAAAACACCAAACTCGTCATTGCAGCTGTGTTCATGGCAGCGCTGGCGGTGATTCTCACCAATATCTACATCTCACAAATTAAAAACCAGAACGAGCTCGAGAGCTTTAAGGTTTATGTCCTCAAGATTCCCATGTCCCCCGGCGATCGTCTACGTTCACGTGATGTCGAAGAGATCAACGTGCCCGATACGCAGAAATTCCGCAAGACCTTCGACCAGATGGGCTACATGGATAAGGAAAGTCTCGACCTTCGTATCAGTCTCAAGGAACCGTTTCAACGATCCGTCAATGCTGGTGAGATTCTGCTGTTCCGTCATTTCACCACACCTGACTCCAGCGCGATTGATCAGAAAATCACCCCTGGCAAGCGTCTGAAAGTTTTGTCCATCAACTCCAAGACGGTACCCGGCGCGTTGCGTGTGGGCATGTTCGTGGACCTTGAAGCAGCATTCAACACACAGTTTGGCGTGCAGGTCCTGCCAGTGATGGAACGTGTGAAAGTCATCGCATTGGGGACCGCGACCAGCTATGAAGCAGCGACCAGCCGCGTGAGTGCTTCGCGTTTTTCGAGTATCACCATTGAAGTCACGCCCGAACAGGCCACGCAGATGAACCTCATCGAACGTGTGATGATCGGCGACTTTGACCTGACGGTGCGCAACCCCAGCGACACCGCGTACACCAAAATCCCCTCAGGCGGGATCAATCCTTCAGTGGTCGATCTGGTTGAACGTCGTCGCCCCGCGATCGGTGCTACACGAGACAATTGATGATTCGTATCGGGAAGTTTGTGCATGGAACTCTGGCTATTTGATCACAGTCTCAATGAACAATCCACGGTTAAAGTGGATGGCGATACCGTTCTGGTTGGACGCGATGATGACTGTCATATCAAACTCTCAAGCACATTCGTCGCCCGTCGACATCTGAAGCTTCAGCAAAAAGGCAACCAGTTCTTCGTCGAAAATCTGAGCCGTGCAATGACGCGCGTGGCTGGGCGTGATGTTGCAAACGGTCAAGCTGTCAAAATTGATTTTGGTGATGAAATTCAGATCGGCCAATTTTCCCTGGCCATGTTACGCCCCGGCGATAAAGACGATCTGACCGCGACCAAACAGCAGCAGCAACAAAAAAACCAACGCAAACTCATGGAGTTTGAGCAGGTGGTCCACGGGCAATTGCTCGACCGCATGAACCTGCGCGCCACCGCGGAACTCAAGAAAACCGATGAGTCCTACGTCAAACAAATGATGTGGCATCTGCGGAGTATCCTTGATGACTGCATTGCGGACATGCATAAGGACGTGGTCAACCACACCGTGTTCAGCTATGTCCATCGCATGATCCTTGCTGAAGTGGTACGCCAATGCCAGGGCAAAGTGCAGACCGATTACAAGTTCATCGACCTGCCTGATGCTGACCCGTCCTTTGATCAGGCGATCTCACAAACCGTGCAGGACCTGGTGGACACCATGCCCCTGCTGTTTGATCCGACGTGCGTGGCTGAGGATGTTGCCATCGCGGAGGAAGTCTTCGAAGAACAGTTCGATGACCTGCTCAAGCAAATCCCACGCGACCTGCAGCATTACATTGTCCATCGCATCGTCAGCAAAGACCTCGTGGACATTATGCTCGGCCTGGGCCCCCTTCAGGACTTGCTGGAGATGGCCAACGTCACCGAAATCATGGTGGTGGGTAAAGACCGTATCTACGTCGAAAAGAACGGCATTATCCAGCGCACCACACGAAGCTTCTTCTCAGACGAAATTCTCATGTCGGTCATCGAACGCATTCTGACGCCCATCGGTCGACGCGTGGATCACTCCAACCCGATGGTCGATGCGCGTCTGGCTGACGGCAGCCGTGTGAACGTGGTCATCCCCCCCCTGTCACTGGCAGGGCCGACGTTGACCATTCGTAAATTCAGCTGGATTCCATTTACCATTGATGACCTTGTTGATCGTGGCTCGTTAAGCAGTAACGCTGCCAACTTTTTACAGGGTTGTATTCTCGGGCGTCTGAACGTGGTGATCTCCGGTGGCACGGGTTCAGGTAAGACGACTTTGTTGAATGTGCTTTCGTCGTTCGCCCGTCAGAACGAGCGTATTCTCACGATTGAAGAGTCTGCTGAATTGCAGTTACCTCAGCCGCATGTCGTGCCTTTGGAAGCGCGTCCCGCCAATGTGGAAGGACGTGGCGCCTATTCGATTCGTGACCTGTTGCGGAACGCTTTGCGTATGCGTCCTGACCGCATCATCGTCGGTGAAGTCCGTGGCCCTGAAGCGCTGGACATGCTCCAGGCCATGAATACGGGCCATGACGGTTCGCTGTCAACACTTCACGCCAACACCCCAACCGATGCCATGAAACGTCTGGAAACGCTGGTGCTCATGGCAGTGGACATGCCCGTCCGCGCCATCCGTGAGCAGATTGTCTCCGCGGTTGATCTGGTGGTGCAGGTCACACGATTCAGCTCCGGTCATCGTCGCGTCACTGCGATCAGCGAAGTGATGGGACTGGATCTGGAAACCAACGAAGTCCTGCTTGAAGACATTTACACGCTTAACGATTCGGACCAACCGGGCTTGCGACACACTGGCTATATCCCGACATTCGCACAGCGTCTGATCCAAAAGAAATTCCTGACCATCGACACGTTCCTGTAAACAAGGCGTCAAGCAACAACGATGCACGACAAACTCTGGCACATCACGCTTTCCTCACTCTGGGGTGTCTCCATCATGCTGGGCACCTACTACGGTGTGCCATGGTTAAAGGATTGGCTTAAACGTCGGGAAGAAGCCTACGACCGGACGCTCAACCAACACCTGCTTCTGGACATCAATCCCAAGATCGCGGTGATGTTCTCGATCATTCTGATACTGGCTGGCGGGACGTTTGGTTTTGGTGCAACGGAAAACCTTGTCGGTATCGGTCTGGGTGCACTCAGTGGTCTTTTACTGCCGACGTTGTTACTCAAATATCTCAACGCCCAACGCAACGAAAAACTCGAAGCCCAGCTCATCGACGGGATCACCGTGCTTGCATCAGGTATGCGTGCGGGTTTGAACCTCGGCCAATCATTTGAGTTACTCGTTAAAAACACGCAGGGCCCGATCAACCAGGAATTCGGCCAACT
>JBICHS010000346.1:0-2771 GCA_043101135.1 Phycisphaeraceae bacterium JB051 | reverse complement strand
GGCTCTTGTGCAGGGACGAAAAGTGGCGGCCAGTTGAGCCCGGAACATTCCCGCTGGTTGATGGGTTTCCCGCCCGAGTGGGTCTCTTGCGGGGTTTCGGCAATGCAATCGTCATCCCGCAAGCGGTTGAGTTCATCAAGGCGTGTATGCAAGTGATGGATATTGAAGTACGCAGAGAGGCGGTGGTGGCGTGAAAATCATCACTATCACAATCCCATTACCGGATCGTAAGCTGCAGCCGAACAATCCTCCAGGCTCAAAGCAAGGGCGTATTGTCATGGCTGAAGTTGCCAGGGAGTATCGGTGCCTGACGAAAATCCGCACACTAAAAGCCGGTGGAGCTCTACGCCGTTGGCACCATGCTGAATGCAAAGCGACGTTCTATTTTGCAACTAAAAGACGGCGCGACTTTCGCAACTTCGAGTATGCATTGAAGCCTGCTTATGACGGTCTGGTGGATGCTGGTTTGATCCTTGATGACAACTCGAAGGTGCTGTCGCATAAGAAAACTGTATTCGCCTATGACAAAAAGAACCCGCGGGTCGTGCTGGAAATCGAACGTATCGACGCGGCTGATATCCCGATGGAGCCCGGGGAGCAAGGAGAGTTATTTGTATGACACATCCCGATATTTTTAACGATGAACAAGCGGCTGAATACCTTGGCCTAAAAGGTCCGAGGTCAATGGAAACCATCCAGAAGAACTTCAATGTTTTCCCAATGACTCTTCCAGGTGAACGCAAATGGCACCGCAGCGATCTTGACGCGGTTGTGAACAAGGCGCGATCTGAACAGCGATTGACATTGCCCGCAGATGAAAAAAAAGACAGCAATCGTCTCACACGTGGACGTAAAAAACGGCTTACACTGAGCTATTGATCATATTCTTTGTTTTGGATTGCACACATGCCCAAAGAGCCACCATTGCCCACACAGGAAAAGCCAGGAGTCTGGATCACCAGATGGCGAACTGTTCACCGTGGTGTCAGATACCAAGCAGCCAAGCGTTTCTATGGTTCTGGGAACGAGATGGTTTCCCAGTACAAACAATGGCTCAAGCATTGGCGCGTTGATTATCAAATTCAAAATCCTCGAGCGGTTCAGGCTACGTCGGTCGCCGATATCTGCAAGGCGTATTTGGATTTTGCCCAGGATTATTACACGAAGCACGGTAAGCCAACGACCCATGTTTATGCTGTTCAATCGGCATTGCAGAAACTTGTTAATCTGTATGCTCACACACCGGCAATTGAATTTGACCCGCCAAAGCTTGCTGCATTTCGGGATCATTACGACAGCCCAGATGCCAAGCGAAAAACTATAAACAAGTGGATTGGCATTATCCGATCTGCATGGCAGTGGGCATCAGAAAATGGAATCGTTCATCCCGACCTTGCCTTAAGACTGACAACAGTCAAGCTACTTCAACAAGGGCGGTGCAAGAGCAAGGAATATAACGTGGTTGATGCCGTTGCTCGCGACCAGGTTGATGCTGCCATTAAGCATATGCCACTTACCGTGCAACACATGGTCGAGTTACAATGGTGCACTGGCATGCGACCTGGTGAGGTTTGTGTGATGCGGGGAATGGACCTTGAGATGGTATCGCCTGATGTGTGGCTTTATCGTCCAACTGAACACAAAGGGGAGCACATCCAAAAAGATTGCATCATCGGCTTGGGACCAAAAGCGATCGCAATCATCAAGCCATTGCTCAAAAAGAATCTCAAGGCATATTTATTTGATCCACGAGAAACTGGAACCAATGGTCGCACCGGCAAACGATACAAGATAGGCTCGTACCGTCAGGCTATTCACAGGGCATGCAAGCGTGCTGGCATTGATGAATGGTCGCCACATCAACTGCGACATGCCAAGGAAGCTGAAATCGAAAAGACAGTTGGCATTCATGCCGCCCAGAATTTGCTTCGTCATTCGTCTGCCACCACAACGGCGAATTATGGTAAAATAGAGCGTGAGCAACGAGAGCTTCAAGAGAAAATCGAGCTTGCAAGAAAGCTATGCTAAGCCTGTTCTCAGTTGCGAACATTCGTATGTAAAATTCCGTTTTGCAATGTTGTCAACTCGCCAATATTTGTATTCAACACGTTTCACAACATATTTTAGAATATTGGCTTGTGTCGCAAGTTGTTTTTAATTCCAGCATTGCAGTTTTCCATGCCAGACGCTTGATTATCCTTTACACCGATGATGTCACTGGTTCGAGTCCGGTATCGCCCATCTCAACAACGCCCTGTAATTCGCAGGGCGTTGTTATTTTATGCAAGTTCCCGCAATGACTGGAAGTTATATTCTTGGTCGTCAATTCACCCTTTACAAGCTTCGGCTTATTGCGAGTGCTTTCGTGCAGCTTCTGCGCCGTATTTTGCGCCGCCTGTTTGAAATGGTCGTCTGTGACTTGAAGGTAATGCTTGACTGCCACAGCAACACTGTTGCCGATCCAGGTAGATGCAACGTGTGCAGGGATTTGGTCTGCTAATTCGGTTTCACGTGTGCTGCGCAGGTTCTGCCACAACATGGGCCAAGCTTCTAATCCCGCTCGTTGGATGATGCGCTGAAGTTGTGTTCTGAGGTTTGCTTGAAAAAACTTAGTCAGTATCAAGTTTTCCTGGGATAGGCGATCAAGTTTTGTGATCAATATGTTGGATCGTTCCTTCTGCAAATGATTTGGATACTCATGGAATTTGATGGTCGCTGATTGACTATGCAGCAGGTCGATACACTTTGCGGGGGAAGCGATAACTCTGTGT
>JBICHS010000345.1:0-7930 GCA_043101135.1 Phycisphaeraceae bacterium JB051 | reverse complement strand
CCATCGAAGATCTCATCCATCACCAGGAACCCCATCTCGTCGCACAAATCGTAGAACATCGGAGGTGCCGGATTATGGGCTGTTCGGATGGCATTGACGCCCATCTCCATGAGCATTTGCAGCTGACGTTCACAGGCGCGGACGTTAAAGGCAGCACCCAATGCACCAAGGTCATGATGCTGACAAACACCGTTGAGTTGCACACGACGACCATTGAGATAAAAACCATCATCAGCCGTCAATGCAATTTCACGGACACCAAACGGCGTGATGGTTTGGTCTACTGGTTTACCTTCAAGCAACAACGTGCAGACCGCGACATAACGATGCGGGTCAGCCACATCCCATCGTTGCGGGTTGGGCAGTGTCAGCGACATGGCGTTGGTGGTTTGCTCAAAGTCATTCACCGACCATTGGTCACAGACCTGCGTTGTTATCGCTTGGCCGACAGGCTGATCCTGCTCATTGGTATGGAATAGTTGCGTGCTCAGAGACAACTGCCCCACAGGATTGTCGCCAGCAGAAATCGACGTCTGGATGTTGATCGTTGCCTTGTCATTGGAGATTTGAGGCGTGGTGATGAAGGTCCCCCATGGGAGGATATGCGACTTGGCGACTTTGAGTAAACGCACATGCCGATAAATCCCACCGCCCGGATACCAACGCGATGAGTCCGGCGGATTGTCCAGTCGAATCGCCAGCGTGTTGGTTTTGCCAGCCATGACATAGTCGGACAAATCCAGATGCCACGCGTTATAACCGTAGGGCCATCCGCCGACGAGCTTGCCGTTACACCAGACCGTTGCATAAGACATCGCACCATCAACCTGAAGGTACACACAATGATCAACAGCCTCTTCTGCAAGTTCAAAAGTCTTGCGATACCAGGCAATCCCCGGCCAATGAAGCTTGCCCGCATCACTGGGCAGGTCGATATCAAACGGGCGTTCAACACCCCAATCATGTGGCAAATCAAGTGTCCGCCAGGCGGTGTCATCAAAGCCGCATTGCACACAATCCAATGACTCACCGGGCGCATCACCTGTTGGGCGCTGCGATGATTCAAGCTTCAGTCCATTGGCTGAAGGCAACAACCACGGCTTGAGATGTTCATAATCCAATGCCGTAGCGGTGTCAGTCACATCGCACATGTGAAACTGCCAGTCATGATTCAAATCAATCCATTGCCGTTGATCTAAATCCTGAATCGTGTCGTTTGTTTGCTCGCTAGCCATCAACGCTACCTTGTACCAATACCTCAAAGGCTAAAAGCGTAATCCAAGATGGCGGTTGTGAAAAGTTGCGACACATTCTTGATGCGATTGCCAGCGACATCTCAAGGCATGCCGTCAGCACCGTAAAGCGTCATGGGTTGGGGTTTGATGGTTTTCCCATCGGCATCCGTGAGATGAAGTTGTAGTTTCACGTCGTCTTGCATGGCGATGGGATACACCACAAATTCGTGTGGGAAACTGTCACTGGTGAGTGTCTGAATTTTGCCATCGGCTTGTTGCAGTGTGAGTTTGGCGGTCGCACCGGCCTGGGGATGTCCCATCAAAACGACATACAAACCATCGTGTCCAAATGGGCTGCGAATGCGAAACGCGTGCACTTGTTTCCAAGGGCCATCGAGCTCCTGTTCAAGATGTCCGCGTTTGAGAACCGGCAAATCCATTGCAGCAGCCTGCGTGTGTTTACCCCTATTTTCAATGCATAAAACACGCATCCCACGAGCTGGCATTGAAACAGCCATCTGCGTTTTGAGTGTTGTTTGATGAACAACCTGACCCGATGCATCACGTACAGCAACATTGTGTCCCGCTGCCAAACGTGAGCCATCCATTTCCACGGACACGGGTAAATCCAGCGGTTGATCCGACTGATTCATCAACACCAGATACGTCGCCTGCTCACTGTAACCCAAGAGATAATCAACCATCGGTGATTCAATACCAAACGGCTTGCGCGTCAATCGAAGTGTGACATGGTCATCATCAAAAATGCTTCCCGCTGCTTGGCCGTAGACGCGATTGGTAAACCAGACATAGCCCTGCTGTCGTGACCATGGGAAATGAATCGCGCCCTTGCTTTGGACATTGGCCTGCGTGACAAGATAGTCCATGGTAAAGGCTGCATGCGGTGGGACATGGTGGTAATACAGACTCGTGACATCAGGGCCGGTGTATGGGTAATCAGCGGTCTGATAGAGATCGGTTTCACCACGCACGTAGTATCCGGGGTAGTTGGCAAAGCGACCAATGATGCTGTTGCGTGCATAGCTTTGATAGAGATCATTACCGGTGTTGCCGAACAAACGTAGCAAATTTGGCGCCCATGCGGACATGAGAATCATGCCAAGCCCCGGCCCCTTGCCTGTCGCGTAAAGCGTGGTCGGTTGTTCAAAGCCAAGGCCCATGCTGCTGACCTGCCATGCTTCGACGGTGTGTTCACGCACCGCGTCATCAGTAATGGGATAGCCCAATCGGAATCGCTTATCGCCAAGCCACCAGTTGGGCATGTTGTTACCAAAGTGATTGCCTTGATGGATCAACTTCGACTGTTTACCCGGGCGGGGATGTGCCCATTGCCCAGCCATGGTGAAGTTGGCTCCTTCGATCGCTGCATCCAAAAATCGCTTTTGCCCGGTCAATTCGTAAAGGTCCTGCAGGTCCCACCAGTAGGGATAAAACGAGATATTGTAGAAGTGGCGAATCTGCTGAATGTCCGTGCGTCGTGCGTAAACTTCTTTCTCCAAAAACCCATCGGCTTCACGGATGATCTGCTCAAGCAACTTTGCATCAGGCTTCAAACGATAGTTGGCTAACAACTCTGACCATGTTGGGATCGTGGAATAGTCATTGGAATAATTGACGATGCCATCACCGAAAATCAACGCCTCAAGCCACGCGTTGCGACGCCCAAGCATGTCATGCAACCCCTGCCAATACGCCGCACCATAAAACTGCGTGGGCATGGTTAACGTGATGCGTTTTTCATTGACATAAACATGCATATCCTTGGGGACACTGGCTGCAAAATGAGCGGAGGGGCGCGTGAGTGTGTAACCAATCGTCGGCAAGACACGGTCTTTGAAAAACGCTTCGTTATCCGTTAGCAATGAAGCTTCGACAATCCCCAACGGCGATGCATGCGTCACCGTCGAAGGGCTTTCAATATTGTAAAAGCCCATGAGTTTGTCATCCCAACCACCCTGCGGCGATGCCATCAAATCCACCATGTTCAGATAAGCCTGACTCAGGGATGCATTGATCGGCTGGCGATAATCAGAGACCTCAAAAATCTCACGCATTGCGACCTGCTGCGCGACCTTCCAATCTCCATTCATCGTCAGGACGCGACAGGACATGGTCACATGATCCCCAGCTTCAAACTGTGAATCATCAAAGCCCATGATCGGCCCGAAGACGGTTGGTTGAACCACAGCCTGATGATTGAGCATCGAGAATCCAAGCCGTGCTTGCTGAGCGACGGGCCAACTTGCGGATAAATGATCTGGGTCTGCGACCAGCGCGTAACTGAGCTTCAATTCATCTCTCGAGACGGGCTCAACCAACGCCATTGGCAATGGCGAACAAGAACTGGTTGTCATCACCGGCTGCTCATGTCGACGGACAAACTGCACCATCGGTGAAAGCTGGTTAAAGCGAATACCCCTTGTTTCCCAGGGTTTAAACGCACTGTAACCGATGCTGTAAAACCCCTGAACCTTGGCAACGAGCTTAAAGGTCACACGGACATCATGGCTTTTCGGATCAAGATGCCAGTAGGCGAACAGTTGATCACCGTTGTGATTTTCGTGAATCACTTCCACGGTCATGGGGTCATGTGTTCCGATACGCCGTGGGATAAAGTCACTTCGGGCACCTGCTGCAAAAGGGTCCTGGTTTTTACCACGTGTGGTGTAGGTTTTGCCATTGACGGTTAACTGCACCACTGATGATTGACCGGGCCAAGCCGGATGAAAGCTCCCCAGCTCCACGCGCGATTGAGCATTGAATAACGTAAAAACCGCTTCATGTCGGCTATCAATCGGCAGGTCAATCCACTGCTTATCACGCTTAACGCTCGTGCGGCGAATGATCACCGGCTGGTTGTCAGCATCATGCATCTGCACAAACGTGATTCGCGTATTGGCATTGCTCAACGTGTGAATAACCTTGCCCTGATCACCGGGTTGAAGCTTAGGGACAGGGGCCGTCTGTTCATGTGTCAAGGTGACTGTGACAGGTTCAATCACATGGCGTTTAAGCTGATGCATGCTCAGCCTGTTGGGATCAAGCGTGTTGTCCGTGGTGAACATGATGGCATCGCAGCGCCCATAAAACTTGGCTGAATCACGCAGCGCAACGACATGTTTGCCTGCATCCAGTTCACGGCTGCCGACACATTCCCACTGCCAACCTTCCTGCCCATGCCGACCGGATTCGATGGCAACATCCTGATCATCAATGACCAGCAGGAACCGCCGTGTGCCTGGCTGATTGGTCTTGTAATCCTTGGCCCGTGTCCAGAGCTGATAGGTTCCCGCCTGCTTGATGTCGATGACAGTGACCGCATCGCCTTCCCCACCACGTGCCTGAAGAATCTGCCTGCCGGAGGCTTTGGAATCGTAGGTCAGCCACCAGTTGGCCTGACATTGAAAGCTTTCAGCTTCGAGTACCAACGTGGTCGGCGCGGTTTGAGCCAATACGTTCGAAGTGAATAAACACAGTAAAAACAGGGGTAATTTGAAATATTGCATAATAGCTTTCTATTCGACTTTTATTTTTACCGCCAAGACGCCAAGAACGCCAAGTTAAGAGAGTACAAATCAAATTTAAAAATGATCTTTAATTCTCGGTGTTCAAATTGCGTAACACGGCAATAAATGTTTTTCTCTTTCATGCCTTGGCGCACTTGGCGTCTTGGCGGGTCAAATCTTTCTCACTCCATCACGCGACCGTCATCCATTTCATTGACTTGATGACCGCGTAAGGTTTTAAACAGGTCCAGTAAATCCCGGATACCACCCCAGAGAAACCAGACGATGGTGATCACACCGATGACACCCGCCAGGGCGATTTTAAATCCCCACCATCCGTTCCAAAAGCTTTCGGGTACCCCCCAGACCAAGGCCCAGATGGTGATGCCTACGAAAAGGAAAAACCATGTGCCTGTCCAACTGAGTTTGAAGTAGTAAATGATCTTGTCCCCGAGTGTGAACTCACTGGTGATACCCAGCGCCCGCCAACCGCGTGCGGGTTTACCTGCATGTTCCCCTTCGATGGCATATTCGCCACGGTGAAGCATCTTCTCAAGATTGAATGGCTCCTTACACGTCAATAGTGACACGACAACAAAGACGGTCATGCTGGTGAGATAGGCAACGAGCGCGAGCCATGCCCCGTTAAGCGGGAACTTGTCCGCCAACTCCAACAGCGCGGGGACCTTCGGCCAGATCACCTGAAGCGTGATGCCGATGACCGCAACGACCCAGCCGACAGTCATGGCCGCCCAGGCGCCTTGCGTGGTGGCTCTTCGCCAGTACAGGCCGCCGATGATGACGGAGCCTGACCCACCGAGATAAATCGTGCCCGTGAGTAGAAAGAACATGAACAGGTAATCGCGCAATGGGAATAAAAGACTGAAAAAGAAGGCAAAAACCGCCACACCGACGATCGACAACCGTAACCATTTCAAATGCTGCTTCTGCGTTAACGGCTTTTTCTTGAACGGCAAAAGGACGTCCTGAATAAAGATACTCCCCCACGAATGCAGGTAGGTATCATCGGTGCTGATCGCGGCACTGATCATCGCTGCACAGAACAACCCAAGAACACCTGCAGGAAAAATCTGTGATAACGCCACCGGCACGGTCATCTGTTTTTGAACCTGTGCATCGGTGATCTGATCCAATGCCTGCTGGGTCGTGTGCGCGACCTGGGCATGCTCGGGCGCGTGCATTAAAACGTATGCACAGATCGGCATGAGTAACAACATCAAGTACGTTACGCCACTGCGCCATTCACCGAGCACCTTGGCCATCTTCGCTTCATGCGGACTCTTGGCAGAACAGTGATAGCCTTGTGACCCCTGCCACCCCAGACAGTTGTAAAAGGCTTTGAAGGCAAAGATCGCAAAGAAGTAAAAGTTAAAGTCGCTGACATTGGATTGATCAAATGGATTAACCATGCTCTTACCCACCGGTGCGTTGTTCAACGTCGTGGTAATGTCTGACCAACTGAATTTGCTAAACAGCACGATCATGACGATCAGAAAGACGATGTTGGTGAACTGTGCCTGCACGAAATCGGTGATCATGACGGCGATCATGCCACCAGAAAGCGTAAAAAACAGGGCAATACTGAGCATGACCGCCATGACAACCGGGAAGGTCCAGATGCTGATGCCAAAGAGCTCAAAGTGTTGGGGAAGCCCGCAAAAGTGGATCAGAAAGTTAGCGATGATGGATGGGAAGATGCCATAGTTAATGGTGCCCGAAATCCAAGCCAGGACGCCTGCATAGACACGAAACTTTTTGCTGTAGCGCATCTCAAAAAACTGTGCCATGGTCATCGCGCGTGTTTCACGATAGCGATACAACACCCAGCCTGAAAGCGCGATGATGATACCCACGGGTGCAAGCATCAACCCCCACCAACTTGCTGCAAAGCCTGCTTTGTAAAACTTCTCAAAGTTGGCAATCACCGAGGCAGCGCCCAACCCGGCCATCCCTTCGGACATGGTCAGCAGATAGCGACCGGCGCAGCGATCGGCTGCAAGAAAGTCCGAGACGCTTTTGGTGTAGCGTTTGGTGTATGCCGCCAACGCCGCCAGAAAGCCGATGAACCCGACGACAACAGCCCAATCTATCCATGTCAATTTCAAAACGTAATACCTCCGGCTTCATCGCGCATGGATGAATTCGCCACAATACAAGGTGTTTTTTGTGATTTAGAGTTAAAGCCCGATACTCATCGGATGCAGCAACAACTTTTTCGTTTCACAAGGTTCGGGGTAATATTGATCACACTGCAAGGCTGCGTCGGATCGACCAATGGTTGATTATCACTGAGTCGTGTAATCAGATTGATGACCGTTCGCGCTTGACCTTCCAGATACCTATCAAACGTGGTTAACGGTGGGTCAAGCAGTTCGGTCATCGGCAAGTTGTCATGACCAATCACACTGACATCTTCGCCCACCCGCAGATTCAATTCCCGGATTGCTTTGATTCCCCCCATCGCCAGCCAGTCCGAGCCATAGACAATCGCGGTGGGACGTTCATCGCTTCCAAGCAACATACGCGTGGCATCCTGAGCGCCTTGCGCGTTGGTTTGATTGGGCGCCAGTTCCACTTTCCATGCAGGTAAACTGATCAAACGAAATTCAGCAACCGCGTCGTCGAACGACTTGGCATACTGCTGAAAGTGCCCGCCTTTTTGAGGGCCATTGACCAGGGCGATCTTTGTGTGTCCCAGGGCCGCCAGATACTGCACTGCCAAGGCGTAGGCTTGTGAGCCATCTGCGCGGATACACAATTGATTATCAAGACCAGTATTGCGATTGATGTTGACCACAGGCAGATTGCGTTGCTCAAGAACGGTGAAGAGCTCTTCAGGAAATTCGCCAAGCGTCACCACAGCATCAGGCGGTGATTCCTGCAAAAACGCCGTGGTTTTTGGCATGTCCTCAAATCGCTGGACCTGAAAATTCAGATTGCTCTTACTGGCAAACTCGGTGATCAAGTCAATCAGGTCCGTCGCGTAAGGATTGATTTCATGGCCAGGGTTATCGTATGGTGCAAAGAACATACAGACCTGCATGACGGGGTGTTCTTTAAGGCGACGCGCTGCAGCATTGGGGACATAGCCGATGCGCCGCGCTTCTTCTAAAACACGAGCGCGCGTCTTGGGATTCACGCCATAGC
>JBICHS010000344.1:0-5247 GCA_043101135.1 Phycisphaeraceae bacterium JB051 | reverse complement strand
CTCTGAGTTCTCTGCGTCTCTGCGGTAAAAATTGAACAGTACGAATGCCCGACAAACCCCTCATCGGAATCATGCTCGATAATGTTGATGACTCGACGGCGAGTAATAAATATGTGACGGCATTGAACTACAGTAAACGGGTGACCGAAGCCGGTGGCTTGCCGGTGCATTTGCCACAGGAAGTCACACTGGTGCAGGACTATGCTCGACGGTGTGATGGCTTTATTTTCACCGGTGGCAATGATCCGGACACCCGGCCATTTGGTGAAGACCTGCATCCCAAGGCAAGACTGATTGCCCCGGAACGCCAGGCGTTTGAAATCGCCCTGCTGGATGTTCTGGCAAAGGATTATCCGAACAAGGCCGTACTCGGCGTGTGCCTGGGAATGCAGATGATGGCGTTACACGCAGGCGGCAAACTCGAACAGTATATGCCCGATTCGATGGAGCACCCCGAGCTACATCAGGCCGACAATCTGCATGGGATTGATATGGTGGCTTCGTGTCAGTGGCTTGAACAAATGCTCTGCGATGAGCCGATGGTCTGCTCGTATCACCGGCAATCCGTGTTGGATGGTGGGAACATGCGCGTGGTCGCCCAATCACCGGACGGTGTGATCGAAGCCATCGACGATCCGAATCGTAAGTTTTATCTGGGCTTGCAATGGCATCCTGAACGCGTGGCCATCAGTCGGAACTTTTGGCAGACTTTCGTTGCTGCCTGTCAGCCAGATGCACCATAAGCATCAGCGTCAACACACCCACGATCAATGCCGCATCGGCAATATTAAACAGCCAGGGATACACATCCGTGCTGCCACCGGGCCAATGCCAACCAAAGGGTAAATGCAGTCCCGGGAACAGCCAGAACATATCGCGGACCGCGTTGTAAATCATGCGGTCATACATGTTGCCCAGCGCCCCCGCCAGGATCAACGCATAGCAGATTTGAATCACATAGGCTTTTCGCGGCGACCGCCAGAACAGGAAGCAGATAAACCCCGTTGCGATGATGCTTACACAGACGAAAAACCACTGCGCGCCTTTACCAATGCCGAAAATCGCGCCCGTGTTAAGCGTTAATCGGAGTGACAAAATCGAAGGCACCACCGTCATCGCGTCATGCGGAGGGATCTGATACGGCACATTGCTTGCACCACGCTGCAGAATGACCGGTTGTCCTGCAACATGCTCAAAGGACCAGTACTTCATCAACAGGTCTGCACCCAGGACAAAGAGCAACGTGCTGATGAAAATGACAAGCGGCACCAGGGGTCTGGTGCGCACTGCCTGCAATTTGGGTTTAGGATCAGACTCGGGCCGATGAGGTTGGGTTGGAGACGTGGTCACGTCAGCTCCAATCGCTATATCTAGGCCCGTCATGCCTGAGCGTGATTACTTGTCCAAGAGGCCTTGACGATCGAGTTCGCGAGCCACTTCGATGGAGTACTGTGCCCAGGGCTTGGCTTCAAGTCGCGTGCGTGCAATGGGCTTGCCGGTCATGACACAGATGCCATAGGTCTTTTCTTCGATGCGTTGAAGAGCACGATTGACGCGATTGAGCATCAGGCGTTCAGACTCCATGAGCCCGAGGTTGAATTCCTGCTCGAAGTTGTCCGTGCCGGTATCAGCCATATGCTCATAGGAAACACCTTCGCCAGCCGACTTGACGTCTTCAGCAAGCTGGGCGAAATCACCAAGAATCTCAGCCCGTTTTTCCATAAGGAGTTTCTTGAAGTAATTGAGTTCCTTACGTCCCAGTCCGGACTTGATTTTCTTGAGCTGGGCTTCAGTCAGTGGCTTTTCAGGCAACTGGATGCGGGTGGTGCTGCTGCCACCACGTTGCAAGCGCATCCGCAGCTTGGCGACACGTTCAGAAACGGCACTACCATTGGATCGGGAGACCATCTTCTTGGGACCGGTGCTACCGTTCTTGGTTGCATCCACGGCTTGGGCTTTTACGGCCGTCCCGTTCTTCTTTGAAGTGGTTTTCTTCTTGGTGGTCTTTTTGGTTGCCGGTGCTTTGGTCACGGTCTTCTTGGTAACCTTCTTGGAAGTGGTCTTCTTGGTCACTTTTTTGGACGTGGATTTCTTGGCAGTCGACTTTTTGGTGACTTTTTTGGTCACGGGTTTCTTGGCAGTGGTCTTCTTGGTGGTTTTCTTGACCACTTTCTTGGTGCTTGCCTTCTTGGTACCCGACTTTTTCTGGGTTTTCTTCGCCACTGAATTGGACTCCGTATTGGCCGTAATGTGTTCCCACGGCTTATTTGGTCAAACGAAGGAGGCGACTGAAACTGATGTTCGCCAGCCTGAGGATTGGTAGTCCGGTAGTTTACATATCAAACACCGATTGATCAAGTTCAATGGTTGTTATCGGCTGTGAATCAGTCACCATTTCAGCAGCGCAGCAAACAGCCCCGATGACTTTTTCATCTGATATGACAATAACTTATAAAATTTCAGGACACATGTACTGGCAAACTGACAAGTTTACTCTGGAAGCATGCCGTTGGCTTTGGCGTAAGCAAAGACACCGCCGGCATCCACGATGGGCTTGATGTCACCGAGGGGCTTAACTTGATAAGTCGTTCCCTGCGTGTGGTTTGTGACCGTTCCAGCTTCGATGTCCACTTCCAGATCATCGCCGGTCTTCACCTTTTCGACCAGGCGTTCGACGGACTCGCAGGGAAGCAGGTAGCCACCGTTAACACAGTTGCGATAGAAAATGCGAGCATAGAACTCAGCGATCACGACCTGGGCACCGGCTTCGGCGATGGCCAAGGGGGCATGTTCGCGGGAGGAGCCGCAACCGAAGTTCTTGCCACCGATCACAAAGGTGTACTCAGATTTGAATTCGCCTTCAGGAACAAAACGCACATCACCAGCAGGAAGCCCCAATTGGCCCTTGGGCAGACCGGCCATGGCATACATGCCGAAGTACTTGCGTTCTTCGGGGTCCGACGGATTGTAGGACAGAAACTCAGCGGGGATGATCTGGTCGGTGTCGATGTCATCACCCAATACGTATGCTTTACCGCGGATTGTCGTTCCCATGTCGATCCTCATTTCAAATACATGACAGACCAGACAGTATAAGGTTGGATCGCAGACAGAACAAGGTGGGAAGTGATTTTCGGATTTCGGATTTCGGATTTCGGATTTCGGATTTCGGATTTCGGATTTCGGATTTCGTCCGAATCTTAAACCGCTTGCGGTTTAGCGCGTACCACGAGATTCGAAATAACCTCAGCGTCCGTCTGATTTATGGAGCGCTCAAGCGTCGTCGAGTACGAGACACCAAGAGAAAAACGGAAAAACAAGTATGAGCACGATAAAAGTGCATAACACGCTCTAAGCCGTAAGCGTTTGAGTTTTTACGGATTGGGCGTCACAGGACTGGCAACGGCGGACTCAGCAGCATTGGTCTGCCCTTTGGATGCTGCTTCATTGCGTGCGATCAACTCGGTGAGTTGTGTGATCTTAGCTGCCAGTTCATCAAGCCTGGCATGTGCGGTCGCGGGTAAATCATTCTGAATTGACCTGCGAAGCGCCGCCAGTTGCGATGTGGCCTGATCCACCTGCCGAGCTTCGATAGCACGGTTGACCCGCTGAACCATATACGTCATCACACGGCCAGCCAACGCCTGCTTTTGCTCGGTGGTTTGCAGGCCTAAAAGCCACGCATCGACAACTGTCCATGCTTTTTCCGATTGTGATGATTCAATTGCCGCACGGAAGGTTAACCATTTGAGTCTCTGCTGATCATCGCTTAGGAGTGTTTGCGAACGAGCTTCAACCAGGCCAAGATCGGCCATGGCTTGAATCGCCTGATTGGTCTCCAGCCGGACTGCCGCCCTTGCCAATAGCAATTGCACGTCGACATCACCGTTGCCCTGACCAATGGCAGCAGAAAGCACATGCTCGCGAATCGCAGCCACATTCTCATGCTCTGCCATCGCACGGTCAGCTTCAATCACATCGGTGGTCCCGACGCGCGGCGCCATGGCAAGCATCGCCTGTTGCCAGGCTTCGACGAGCTGTTCAGCGTTGGGTTTATGCTTGGCGATCTGGATTAAGGTCTGGCCTTCACTGCCACGACGCACGGCGGCACGAAGCAGGATCGGCAAAAACAACTGCGAATCGGCACGCTTGGCCAACTCACCCAACGGGCGTTCCGATGCGGCCCAGGCTTCGGCAGCAGCGATCCGAACCGCGTCCTTGGGACTGTCCATCCAGCCGGCAATACGCAGCCAATCGTCTTCCGTCGCCACACGACCGAGCAACTCGATCATCTTGGGGCTCAACGTGTCGTCACCTGCTGTGAGTTGACGAAGTTGCCGTGTCAACGCTTCCTTGTGCTGCTGCGTCACCAGACCATCAGCAATCGCACGTTCCAAAACACCGGCAGCGGCGTTCTGCAATTCCACATCACTGAGTAATTGCGTCGCCCGTCCCAATGCCTTTTCACGGGGGATATCTGCCATGGCAACCAAATACGCACGCAACACCGTGGGATCGGTTTCCACATCCAATCGCTGAGCGATGGCGTCGGCACCGGGGCCGTCATTCAAGTCGCGGATCAGCTGCGCACTCTGAGCACGCACCTGTGCAGACGGATCACTTAACGCAACGATCAAAGCACTGCGTAAGGTCTCACCAATCGGCTGCTGATCGACAAGGCGTTGGACGATCAGGTCCAATGCCATCAATCGCATGGGCAGTTCCGGCGCACTGAGCATTTTCTCAAGCGTGGCAGTGCGTTCCTCGGTCGGCGTTGCCAGATAAAGCTGACGTTGAGCTTCGACCAACCGCTGGGTGATGCGTTGATTGTCGACAGTCAAGGCAGATGCATGGTTGGCAAAGTTGTCAATCAGTGATGAAAGCCATCGCTGCTCATCCAAATCGCGATGCGCTTCCCACCAGGTGCTCCACCGGGTCAAATCCAGACCAAAATGATAAATGCCGGTCAATCGTGACAGTGAATTGGCTGCAGCCGAACGAACCTGAGCCGGTTGCTGTGAAGATAGCAGGCCAATGAGCACGCCCACCAGATCACGGTTGCGGTGATAGCCCAACGCCACGATCGCGCCACGGCGGATGCGGATGTTCAAAGCCTTATCGACTGCCAATCCGACGAGCTTGTTGGTGACTGTTGCCTGATTCTGGTACCGCCCCAACGCCGCTGAGACATCCATCAGCAAATCGGCATTGTCATCCTGCAGCATCGAAAGCAACGGAGCGATGAAT
>JBICHS010000343.1:0-7246 GCA_043101135.1 Phycisphaeraceae bacterium JB051 | reverse complement strand
TGTCCGTTAGGAATCCCATTGCCACGTCGGGTTTTCCTCAAAGAACGAGCGGATTTTTCGATATAGCGGTAACCAAACCGGTTCTGATTTCGTTCCACGGTTTCCGCTTTTTGAAAAACCGAACGAGTTTTCGGAAACAGTGCCCGCCTCTGCATTAGCAGAGGCGGGTTTGTTAACTAGAAGCGTAGATTTTTCAACATGTTGCCACGGGCCACGGGCCACGGGCTTCAAAGACCAACTGGCGGGAACATGTTTGTTAGATAATTTTTTGAAAGAACAAAACACTAGCTATCTTTCAGGGTGTTGTTGCTGGCGGTTAATATTTGAATATTTAATCTCATGATACGTATACTTGCTAGTATTGCATAAATAAACAATCCGACAAGAAAGCCGGTGGCAAATGCCGAAAGACTTGCCGGAAGAAAAATGACCTTAACAATGAAAGTAAAAATAACACATATCCATTGTGGGCATGCTAAAGATATTGAAGTGTTTGTTGCATCTATTGCTAGTGCAGCTAGTGCAAAAACGACAAATACTATTAAAGAAAATATGGCTTCGGATATATATTTAACTAGATAGTCATACTGCTCGTTTTTTTGCAACCCCTTCACGATTCTTGTGCGAAGCATTGACAACAATATAGCGTGTACTGTTCCTTGGAAACCAGCAAGTATAGCTGCAACTGAAACGGCCAATGGTCCTGTTTCTTTTAAGAGAACGGAAAATTTTGCGTGACTTGTGTCGAAAGACCATATTACAACCATACAGACGAACCCAATAAAAAATGGGTGCCATGATTCGAAACGCAAACGAACTTTGTGTTTCTTTAAGAATTCCTCAAGCTTTTCACGCCTCGTTTTTTCTGGATCAGGCAATCCTTGTATGTCGGGTATATTGTTATCCAAAGTCATATTTCCCCCAATAGCGTATTCTACGCTGAATGCAATGCCTGGATTAACTTCCTTCGGCATTCATCATGATTTAGCTCTTTGTTTAATAATGACACATCAAATTCAATTTTTTCTCTTGCATTCATTAGGTCAAGTAACTTGGTTTGTGAATCTGGATTTTCTTTTGCTCCAACTTTTACAGTTTTAACCAATTCTCCAAAGTTGGATAAACGTTCAGCGATATTTTTGACATTTTGCCCCAATCCTCCGGTATGATGTCCCATTGAAATAGTTACATGGATACTACATCCCTCTAACTCTTTCATTGACTGGATGGAATGTTTGACAGACTCTCCAGCTTCTGCCACATTGTCTATCCCTTCTCTACCATCAATTGAAAATTCAAGCTTTCTAATAAGATGGGCATTTTTCATACGATCAATCATCCCTGATTTGGTTTGAGGATATAATAATATTGGATCTGTAATGCCCATAATATTCAAAAAAGCTTCTACTACGGAATGGCGTGGGCCAGTATGGTTATATTCTACCAAAGCAAGTTGTTTTTCTGGTGAATAGGCAAAGGAAGCTGGCTCTCCAATGTCTCCATTGATCGCAGTGTCACCAGCATCAGTCATATAACGTGGATGTCTTTTGTCGCGAACTAACCACATGGTTCCAGAAAAAATTTTCCGAGTGGAATCCCATGTTGAGTGTGTAAGACGATACGTGTGCTGTGAATGCTGGACTTCAAATGGTGCAGCGTTTGGATCATCTTCATTACCATCTTCTACAAGTTTTTTCGCCTTCTTCTCTTCTTTTACCCTTTGTTTGCATAGTTTGACAATATCCTCAAGGTCAAATTCTGTTTCTGCATGAAAGAAACCTGCTGAAATTTTCTCTGCCATATTGAACTCCCAGAATAGAGATGATGAATCAATTGATTCTAAACATTAATACTGCACGCAGTTATCTTATCCACATTTCAGTTGTTCACAACCATGATTTACGCAAGTGTGTATGCTAAAATACAGCGCAACAAAGCCATTTTCGCTTTGCGGACTACCACAAAAACGGCTTTTGGGAACACATCATGACATTCAACAATAATCCACGTTTCTTTATGTACGTGCGTAAATCCACTGATGATGGCACGCATCAGGTTCGTTCATTGGACGATCAGCAGTCTGAGCTTTGGGATATGGTGCGAAAAGACAATGATGACATTGTTGACGTGCTGATAGAAAAGCAATCTGCCAAGCGTCCCGGACGTCCTGTTTTCAATGAGATGCTTCGCCGTATCGAATCAGGTGAAGCTGATGGTGTCATTTCGTGGCATCCCGACCGTTTGGCTCGTAATGCTCGTGATGGTGGATACATCATTGATTTGCTCGATACTGGTGTTTTAAAGCATCTCAAGTTCCCAACATTCACATTCGAAAACTCAGCATCAGGCAAACTAATGCTTGCCATGATGTTTTCACAGTCCAAGTATTACGTCGACAACCTTTCAGAAAACATCAAGCGTGGAAAGCGACGAAAGGTTGCAGAAGGACTTTGGCCAGGTGTGCCTCCGCTTGGCTATCGAACTGATTCCGCAAAGCGACTTATTCATGATCCACATAAGGCACCGCATATCCAAGCCGCTTTCAAACACTTTGCGACTGGCAACTATACCCTTCATCAGATTGCGTCATTACTTCGAGAAGCGGGTGTTAAGAGCCTGAGAAACTGCAACATCTCTCCTTCGGTTGTCCAGAGAATGCTCATGAACCCCATCTATTATGGTGCATTCATGTATAAGGGAGAATTGCATGATGGGACGCATGAACCTCTTGTCACCAAAAAGCTTTTCGATCAGTGTCAGAAGGTCATGTCCAATCGGTCCAAGCCCAAGAGTAGTGGGCTCAAGCCATTTCTGTATCGTGGCATGATTCGATGCTCTGTCTGTGGCGGACTCGTTACCTCAGAGTCAAGCAAGGGGCATGTTTATCTACACTGCACCAAACGCAAAGAGCCATGCAAGCACGAGTATCGACCCGCAATCAGAGAAGAAGCAATTACTGAACAGGTCACTCAAGCACTCAAACGAGTCGCAATGCCTGATGAATGGACAGAAGGAATGCTTGCAAAGCTCAATGGTGAACAGGAACGCTTAGGCAAGGCAAGCAAGAAGAAACAGCAGGCTCTTGAAGCATCCAAGCAGACACTCCAAGCCAAACTCCACAGGGCCGAAGAAGGTTGGCTTGATGGCGTCATTAGCAAAAACCGGTATCAGAGCATTCAGTCTGATCTGGTTGCCAAACGCCAGAGCATTGACGAAGAAATCAAGGATGTGGAGCGTATAGGTGCCTGTCGGTTAGAACCCATGAGAAGATTCATAAATGCCAGTAAACAAGCCAAAAATCTGGTTTCTGGTGGCACACCAGAGCAAAAACGGGACTTTTTCAAAAAAGTCGGTTCGAACCCACAACTGGTTTCCCGCCAGTTGGTCTTTGAAGCCCGTGGCCCGTGGCAACATGTTGAAAAATCTACGCTTCTAGTTAACAAACCCGCCTCTGCTAATGCAGAGGCGGGCACTGTTTCCGAAAACTCGTTCGGTTTTTCAAAAAGCGGTGAGAGTGGGATTCGAACCCACGGTAGACCGAAGCCTACGCCGGTTTTCAAGACCGGTGCGTTCAACCGCTCCGCCATCTCACCGGGGTGGTTGTAGCGTGGTATCCTCTTGTTTTTCAGCGGAATTGTCAAGTTGACGTTGGGGTGATCAGAGGTGCTGAGTGATGCGGTATTCATTGCCTTACGCCTTGCTTGTGTACATATGGATCATGGCAGCTGCTGATTTTGTGTGCCGTTCTTGATTGGCATTTTCTTAAGCTCGATGGTGGGGTTGGCTTGGCTTGGCTTGGCTGTTCTTGAAGAACGCTTTGTTTAACCATTGTGATTCTGCCTGCTTCTTGTTGGCAGGGTATGTCTAATTTAAGCTCCGTTCTTTTTTAAGCGATCATCGATGACATTTGGGGCAGTTTGATGGGCCAATGGCGCGGTTGCTGCTTTGGGGGGTGTCTTGCGTGGTTTGGCAATGGGTGGTCGAAGTGGCCGGTTGAGAATTTTTTTACGTCTGAGAGTTGATTGGCGGAATGTTGCGGCTAAAATCATGTCGACATGAAATATAAAACATGTCGTTTTAAAAGAGTTTGTCTGGATTGGGTATCATTGATTGGTTCCGATTCAGAATTAAAGGTGCAGCATGGCCAAGCCTTTGACAGCAACCAAATATTTTCGGGTGATGCAGGCTCTGCGACAGGAGTGGAGTTTGTGGGAGCCGGGGACGATTGTGCCGACGGTCAATGATCTGAAGGAGCGGTTTAGCGCTTCGCAGACGACGGTGACGCAGGCGTTATCGCGATTGCAGGACGAGGGTGTGATTCATCGTCCTGACGGTCGCAATCGGCTGGTGGTTTCCGAGCAGGCACCCCAGGTGGACAATCGCATTGCGTTGATTCGGCCCTCGGCATCGTCACCGGATTACGACGCCTTGACGCGCGCCCTGGTTCGGGAATCGGATCATCGGGGTTGGGCGTTGGATGTGGATGCCAGTCACAGTGACATGAACACGGTGAATCTAAACCGTTGCATTGGCCAAAACGATGCAGCGGTGTTGATGGTTTCGCAGGTCAATATTCGATCGAGTCTGCTTGCAGGTTTGCGTAAGCCCAGTCGGCCGGTGGTGACGGTGTTGGATGTGCCTGATTACCCGGAGATTTCGGGCGTTTCAGCGGACAGCATAACAATTGGTCGGACAGCAATATCGCATTTAATCGATCATGGTCACAGTGACATTCTGACGGTGATCAGTGAGCCAAGGACGCGGTCGAATCTGGATCGCGCCCAGGGTGCTCGTGCACGTTTGCTTGAGCATGGTGTGTCTCACGCTGATGAGTTGGTATTGGATTGCCAGGTTCGCCCGCCTGCTGACAGCATTGCGTTGTCTTACGAACGGATTTGTGAATTTTTAACGCGTTCGGATCGCCCGCGATTTTCAGCGGTTTTCTGTGTGGCCTGGACAGGTGCGTTTGCGATGATGAAAGCGTTAAATGATATAGGTAAATGGTCGATTCCCCAGGACGTGAGTTTGGTCACGTATGCCGGTGAATCGTTGTTGATTCCGTTTTTGATTCCGCCGTTGACAGCGGTGCAGACGGATGTGGATGAGTATGCCCGTTGTGTGATGGATTTGCTGGCTGACCGTTTGGAAGATCCGCAGATACCCGCCAGGCATATTCATGTGCCTTGTAGTTTAATCGAACGAGAAAGTGTCATTGATCGTTTAGCTTCCAGACATCCGCAGGGCATTTGATTAGCACTCCTGCCCGGCAAGCGTATTTACATATTGTTTATTACTTACAGGAACAGGTGCATGCATATGATGCGTCCAGTCAATATTCTTCTGTCTGCATTTTTACTGACGTTGGCTCCGTGGTGTTTGAGTAATGCCTTGGCTCAGTCGACGGCACGGTGGTTGCCGGTGGATGTGCAGCAATTTTTCATCATGCCTGATCAGCCAGCGATGGTTGCATTCACTTTGGCCGATGCGTCTGAGTCGACGACGGCGGGGGGTATGCAAGGCTATCGCATTTGTGATTACCAGGATCAACTGATCAAGCAGGGGCAGGCTCAACTGGATGATGCTGGTCTATTGACGATGAAACTGACATTGCCCCGCGGTTTTTACACGCTGAGCATTGACGGGACCAGGCAGGTGTTCGGCATTGCGGCGCTCGAACCGTTTGGAGGCCCGGTTGATGAATTGTTCTGCATGGACAGTGCGATGAGCTGGCTGGTTGTGCAGAAGAATCACTACACGCGTTACCAGGATTTTGTGAAGACACGTGATCAATTAGTCGGTGTTCTCAAACGCTCGGGCATTGCGATGTCCCGCGAACGATTGAGTTGGCAGGGCATCGAGCCACAAGCAGGGCAATGGGATTGGCAGACCCCCAGGCAGTTTGATTCGATGCGGCAGTCGTATCAGCGTCACGGCGTGCCGATCATGGAAATGTTCCATCACGCGCCGGCCTATCTCGGGCGAACGATTGGCGGTCATTTCCCGCAAGACCTTCACGCCACAGCACGTAGTTTTTCGCAGTTGCAATCACGTTGGCAAGCCGGCTGGGGCAGTGTCGAAATCTGGAACGAACCGAACATCGGCGGGGAAGGCAAGGTGCCTGCCGATCAGTATGTCCCGCTTGCCAAAGCCATCCGTTATGCCGCGTCAAAACATGATGGACATGTCCCTGTTGGTGGTCCGGCCTTGGCTGGGTACGACAAGGCCTACCTCTCGGACCTGGCTGAAAACGGTCTGCTTGCCAACATGGATTACATGAGCTTTCACACCTACAGTCGTGCCGCTTCGCTTGAGCAGATCACCAGTCAGTACCGCGATGTGCTGGGGGCTTATCAGCAGCAGAGCATCCCCGTCTGGATCACCGAGTCAGGCAGGCCGTGGACCAAAGGCAATGATCGCCCGTCAGTCGAAGATGCACTGGATACGGCATTGGACAACGTGATGAAAGTCATCGAAGCCAAAGCCTGTGGCATTGAGCGTTACTTCATGTTTGTCTATCCGTTTTACGAAGAGCATTCGCGTAACTTTGGCGTGATGGATCGCCTGGGGACACCGCTTAAGGCGATGGCCGGTTACTGTCATGCCGTCCTGGCGTTGGCCAATAAGTCCTACCTGGGGGATTGGCCGACGGCTGATCCTCAGATCGTTCGCGCCCGAGTCTTTGCTGATCAGCAGGACGCGGTGCTGGTTCTTTACACCGCAAGCACCGCTGCCGATCAACCGGTGAAGCTTAAATTGCCTGCAAATGCAGTGGTTTTGGGGATCGATGGTCGCCATTTGTCTCCAGCAAGCAATGGTCAAATCAATGTAGCTGATGGCCTGGTGTATGTGCGTTTACCTCGTGAGCAAATCCAATCACTGATTCAAACCGATACGCCTGCGATGCAATTAAACCGCATGGCCAAACAAGCCCGAGATGGTTTTGAATCCCCCAGTCCAATCGTCATGCAGTTTATGCCTGATGAGAAAGACTATCGGCCCGGCAGTAACGGTTATCACCTGACCAGTCAATCGCAAAATCCCAGCGTGCTGCTGTCGGTACGTCTGGTGAATCTGGATGACAAGCCCCATGAAATAACGGTGCAATTAAAACGTGACGATTCACTTGTCGATGCTGCAAAGACGCTGACGCTGGCTGCAAACACGACCGGCAAGGTGACATGGTCGATCCCCGTACAGTGGCGTGAGCAGCGACATGTCAAACTCAGTGTGCAGGCAGAAAGCGATT